>JAUSJX010000060.1 GCA_030647435.1 Candidatus Rokuibacteriota bacterium | reverse complement strand
CCGAATCGAAGCCGGACAGGCCGGAGATTGGATTGACCATGCAGTTGACGGCCAGCTTGGACCAGCGCTCGCCCCAGAGATTGGTCGTGACCTTGCTGGTCGCGACGTCGTTCATGATGCGCGCGATCTCCCGCGCCCGCGGCGTGTCCTTGCCGTCGTGCTCCCCGATCTTGAAGCCGATGGCGCCTCTGTCGGTGCGGATCGCATGGCCCGCCTCGTACATGCCCGCGCTGATCGTGATGACGCAGCCGAGCGTCCGCTCCCTGCCCGCCACCGCCGCCACGCGCTCGTCGTTGATCCCGTTCTGGAAGTCCACGACCACGCCGTCCGGCCGGCGGAGATTGGCCACCGCCATGGCGGTTGCCCACTCGGTGTCGTAGCTCTTGACCGAGATGAAGACAGCGTCGAAGGGCTCGCGGATGCTCTGCACCTCGTGGATGTGGAGCGCTTTGACAGGCACCACGTGCTCGCCGCAGGTGCCCGAGAGCCGGAGGCCCACATGTTTCATTGCCTCGACGTGCTCCGGCCACTGCTCGATGAGCGTGACGTCGTGGCCGGCCTTCGTCAGCATGCCGCCGACGATCGAGCCGATGGCCCCTGCCCCGATGATGCCGATCCTGATTGCCATGTGTCCTCCTTGGTCCGAGCGGTTCCCGGGCCAAGTCAGGAGTCTACCATTGTCGCCGCGGGCACTGTCGCCGCGGGCATCGCCGCGCTGCGATTGAGTCTCGCGCGGGTTTTCGGTATAACTAGGCCTCCATGCCCGCCGACCTCCTGACCCTCACCCGCGAGCGCGCCCAGGCCAATCTCTTCTGGCGCTACCTGGGCGTCCAGGTCGACGACGCCGGCGAGGGCTGGGTGCGCCTCCGCGTGCCCGTAGGGGACGGGCTCCGGAACGCGGCCGGCGCCCCGGTGCACGGCGGCGTGCTGAGCGCGCTCGTGGACATGGCCGTCGGCGGCGCTCTCGGCACGACCCACGACAACGCCGCCGGCGGCGTCGGACAGACCACGCTCGACCTCAACGTCAGCTTCCTCGCCGCGGCGGGTGACGGCGACATCGTCGCCGAGGGACGGCTCCTGCGCCGCGGGCGCTCCATCGCTTTCGGCGAGGCCCGCATCACCGACGGCGCGGGCAAGCTCGTCGCCGTCGGGCGCGCCACCTACATGCTGCTCCCACCCAAGACCTAGCACCCGCATCAAAGGAGAGTCCTGTGGCCACCAAGATCGTCTTCGCCCCGAAGATGCCCGACCCCATTATGGATACCGCCCGCTCAATGATCCCCGGGGGCTTCGAGATGGTCGTCACCGAGCACGACGACCCGAACTTCCTCAAGCACGTGGCGGGCGCCGAGTACTACGTCGGGTTCCCGCGGGCCGGCATGGGTGAGGCCTTCTTCAAGGCCGGGTCGGGACTCAAGCTGGTCCAGCTGATCAGCGCGGGCTACGACAGGATCGACGTACCCGCAGCGAAGAAGGCCGGCGTGCCCATCGCCAATAACGGCGGCTCCAACTCCGTTGCCGTCGCCGAGCACACCCTCATGCTGATCCTGGCTGTCTACAAGAAGATGGCCTGGCACCACGTCAACGTGACGCACGGCAAGTGGCGGGTCGGCGACTTCTCCACCACGCGGACCTACGAGCTGGCGGGCAAGAAGCTCGGCATCGTAGGCCTCGGCACCATCGGTAAGAAGGTCGTGCGCCGCGCTGCCGGCTTCGACATGGACATCCAGTACTACGACATCGTCCGGCTCACGGAGGACCAGGAGGACGCCCTGGGCGTCAAGTTCACCCTTTTCCCCGAGCTGCTCCAGACCTCCGACGTGGTCAGCCTGCACGTGCCGCTGAACGACGCGACCCGCAAAATGATGGGCGCGCGCGAGTTCGCGATGATGCAGAAGGACGCCATCCTGATCAACACCTGCCGCGGCCCCGTCGTGGACGAAGAGGCGCTGCGCCACGCGCTGCTCTCGAAGCAGATCTCCGCGGCGGGCCTCGACGTCATGGTCGAGGAGCCGCCGCTCATCAACCACCCGCTCTTCGGTCTCGAGAACGTCACCTTCACGCCGCACTCGGCGGGGCCGACCTGGGAGAACTGGACCAAGGCCTTCAGGAACGCCTTCGACAATGTCCAGCGTGTGGTGCGGGGTGACAAGCCCCTCTGGGTGATCCCCGAGCTGAGGTAGCGCGTGGCGGCCGGCGCGGTATCATCGGCGGGATGACCGCGCTGTGGACCTCTTTCGCCGTCGTGGCGCTGGCGGAGATGGGCGACAAGACGCAGCTGATCGCCTTCTCGCTGGCGACGCGCTACCGCCGGCCGTGGACGGTGATGCTGGGGATCCTGCTGGCGACGCTGCTGAACCACGCCCTCGCGGCCACTGCCGGCGTGTGGGTGGCGCGTCTGATCCAGCCCTGGGCGCTCGCGCTGCTGCTCGGCGTCACGTTCATCGGCTTCGGCGTGTGGACGCTCTTCCCTGATACGGCGGAGGAGCCGGGGCAGCATCCCGGCTGGGGGCCGCTCTTCTCGACGATCGTGATCTTCTTTCTCGCCGAGATGGGCGACAAGACCCAGCTCGCCACCGTGGCCTTGGGCGCGCGCTACGCTTCGACGGCGCTCGTGACGGCGGGCACCACGGCGGGCATGCTGGCGGCGGACGGTGTGGCCGTGTTCGCGGCCACGAGGCTCGACCGCGTCGTGCCGTTCCGCTGGGTGCGCCTGGTCGCGGCCGGGCTCTTCTTCATCTTCGGCCTTGGCGCCCTTGCCGGCGCCGCGGGCCTCTTCTGACGGAGCGCGAGACATGGACCAGGGACTTTCTCGCGGGCTGACCAACTACGGCGACCGGGATTTCGCGCTCTATCTCAGGCGATCGTTCGCCCGGTCCATGGGCTACTCGGCCGAGAGCCTCGCCAAGCCCGTCGTCGGCATCGCGGACTCGGGCAGCGGGTTCAACAACTGCCACCGCCACTTCCCCGAGCTGATCGATGCGGTCAAGCGCGGCGTTCTCGCGGCGGGCGGCCTGCCGATGGACTTCCCGACGATCTCGCTGGGCGAAGTCTTCCTCGAGCCGACCAGCATGCTCTACCGCAACCTCATGTCCATGGACGTCGAGGAGATGGTGCGCGCGCAGCCGATGGACGCCGTCGTCCTCGTCGGCGGCTGCGACAAGACGGTGCCGGCACAGTTGATGGGCGCGGCGTCCGCCGGTGTCCCTGCCATCCAGCTCGTCGGGGGGCCCATGATGACGGGGCGCTGGGAGGGCGAGCGCCTCGGGGCCTGCACCGACTGCCGCCGCTTCTGGGCGCGCTACCGCGCCGGCCAGATCTCCAAGGACGAGATCGAAGGAATCGAGAGCCGGCTCGCGACGACGGCGGGCACCTGCGCGGTCATGGGCACGGCCAGCACCATGGCCTGCCTCGCCGAGGCCCTCGGCATGACGCTGCCGGGGACGGCGGCGATCCCCGCCGTCCACGCGGACCGGCTGCGCGCCGCCGAGGCGACGGGCGAGGCCGCGGTGCGGCTGGCCGCCTCGCGCCTCACTCCCGATCGTGTCCTCACGCCCGAGGCGATCGAGAACGCGCTCCGCGTGCTGCTCGCCATCGGCGGCTCGACCAACGCCATCATCCACCTGACGGCGATCGCGGGCCGCGTGGGCGTGCCGATCTCCCTCGAGCGGCTCAACCGGATCTCGGACGAGACGCCGGTGCTGGTGGACCTCAAGCCCTCGGGCGATTTCTACATGGAGGACTTCTTCAACGCGGGAGGGCTGGGCGCCGTTCTCGCCGAGCTGCGGCCCCAGCTCCACCTCGGCTGCCTGACCGTCACGGGCGAGACGCTGGGCGCGCGGCTCGACGCGGCCCCGCGCTACGTGGACCGCTCGGTGATCCGCGCCCGCACCGAGCCGATCATGGCCGTGGGGGGGCTCTGCGCCCTCTTCGGCTCTCTGGCGCCGGGCGGCGCCATCCTCAAGCGCTCGGCCGCGGACTCGCGCCTCTTCGAGACCGAGGCCGCGGCCGTGGTCTTCGAGTCGCTCGAGGACCTGGCGGCGCGCGTCGACGATCCTGCCCTGCCGGTGACGCCCGAGAGCATTCTCGTCCTCAAGAACGCGGGCCCCAAGGGCGCGCCGGGTATGCCCGAGGCGGGTTATCTCCCGATCCCACAGAAGCTCGCGCGCGCTGGGGTCAAGGACATGGTGCGCATCTCAGACGCGCGGATGAGCGGCACGGCCTTCGGCACGATCGTGCTCCACGTGACGCCGGAGGCCGCCGTGGGCGGTCCGCTGGCGCAGGTCGAGACGGGCGATCGGATCCGTCTGAGCGTGAAGGAGCGGAAGCTCGATCTCCTGGTGAGCGAGGCTCTACTCTCGAAGCGGCGGGCAACGTGGAAGCCCGTCATCCCGCCGGAGCGCGGCTACCGGAAGCTCTACCTGGACCACGTGCTCCAGGCCGACGCCGGCTGCGACTTCGACTTTCTTCGAAAGGCGCCGGCCCGCTGACCTATCGCCGCGCGCCGGCGTGGATGTCGGGGTTGCCCGTGTTCCAGTAGACGGTCTGCTTGACCGCGCTGATCTTCCACCCGGCGGGCGTGCGCACGAGGGCGTGGGTGTAGGCGCAGTAGGTGTCGAAGCGCTCGCCGTCCTCGGGCCGGAAGCGGTGTATCACCGCGGCGGACACGCACGTGGCGCGGTCGCCGTCCACGGTGACGAGGTGGTTGGCGCTCAGGTGCAGCGTCTTGAGCCTCTCGAGCGCCGCCCGTCTCAGGGCGACGAAGTCATCGGCCTTGACGGTCGACGGCGGTTCGCCGCGCAGATCCGAGTAGTCGGTCTCGATCTCGTCCGCGAAGCAGCGCCGGCACGCCGCCCAGTCCTTGACGTCGAGGGCTCGGGCGAAGCCAAGCACGACATCGATCACCGCGGCGCGATCCTGAAGGGTACTGAGTGAGCGTTCATCCGTCATGGCTTGGACGGCCTCATTTGCCCCCATTTTTGCTTGGAAATCCGCGACTTGTCGCCAATCCACCGATTCCGGATGCCGTTTCCCAATCTTTTCACCAGGTTAGAGGACTCATCCCCAGCTTGCCCACAGGTTGTGGGTAAGGCTACCCAAGACCACATCATACAGGGTGTCTCCACCAGTGGGCAGTCTCAAAAAAGGCAAATGTTGACAGGGGTTTATCCTTCTATTAGAGTATCGCCTGCTCGGACCCAGTAACTCACGCTGACCTCAGGAAAGGTGGAGGAGGGTCATGATCACCGTTCCCGCGCACCGCGTGAAGCAGTTTGGCGTGGAATTCTTCCAGGCCTCTTTCTCGGCCAAGGACATCGATCGCCTGGTCAAGTTCGAGGTCCTGGGCTACGCGGGCGCGGCCGCTCCTCCAGCCAAGGCCACGCGGGGCAATCGCGCGCGCGTGAACTGGGAGGCGCTCGAGAAGCGGATCGGCGAGAGCGAGGCCGCCTACCAGCGCCCGGTCATCCGCCGCAAGATCGACGAGCTCGTGGCCTACTACAGGGATTGCAAAGACGCGGGCACCCTGCCCGCCATTCCGGGCGCGGTCATCATCACCTCCGAGAAACGCTTCACCTTCACGCCGATGGCGAGCCAGCACGACCTGGGGCTCTTGCAGATCCCCGAGGAGCATGGCGTGCTCCGCGTGCTCGACGGCCAGCACAGGCTTCTGGCGCTCCACGCGCTCACGCAAGCGGGCGAGAATCTCAGCATCGAGGTCCCCGCGGTTCTCTTCGACAGGCTCGACGCGCGGCAGATCGTCGAGCTGTTCGTGACGATCAACGCCAAGCACACGCGCCTCAACCCCTCGCACATCGTGAGCCTGGCCGGCCGCAAGCTCTACCCCGACCCGAACCAGGCGCTGGCCCACGACGTCATCCGCTCGCTCAACGAGGACGACACCTCGCCGCTCGCCGGCGAGATCAAGATGCTCGGCACCGGGCGCGGCCGCGTCTCGCAGGCGCCGCTGGCCGAGGAGATCGTGGACTTCCTGGAGACCGTGGAGAAGATCGGCGGCGGGGCGCGCCTGACCGAGCTGCGCCAGGGGGCCAAGCGCTTCTTCCTGAACTACATCAAGGCGGTGGCGGGCGTGTTCCCCTTGGCGTGGGCCGGGCGCAAGTACTCGATCAAGACGGGCGCGGCGCTCCGCGCCTTCATCCGCGTGGCGCCCGACGTCATGGCGCGGGCGCGGGAGCTCAAGCGCGACGCCTTCGATCACAACGCGATCCGCGAGGCGGTCAAGCCCTGGGGCGACCGCCTGAAGGACCGCCGCTTCGAGACCGAGGGCGAGTGGAAGACCAAGCTCCAGGGCGGCACGCGCGGAACGGTGGAAGCGCTGACCCGCGAGCTGCGCGACGCGCTAAGGTAGGCGCCCGCGCCGCGGGCTACGCTTTCTCGTCCCAGGGAAAGTTCGCGGCGAGGATCTCGAAGGTCTTCTTGCCGCCCGGCAGCTCCGCCGTTACGGTGTCTCCCACCTTCTTGCCGATCAGCGTCCGCGCCAGCGGGGCCATGATGGAGATGCGGCCGCGGGCGGGATCGGTCTCCTCGGATCCCACGATCTGGTACCGGCTTCCCTTACCGGTTTCGTCCTCGAGGCGCACCGTGGAACCGAACGTGACGCGGTCGCCGGAGGTGGGCGGCTCGATGACCTCGGCCGCGCCCAGCTTGGACTCGACGTCGTTGATCCGCGCCTCGGTGAAGCTCTGCTTCTCGCGGGCGGCGTGGTACTCGGCGTTCTCCGAGAGATCGCCGTGGGCGCGGGCCTCGGCGATCGCCCTCGTGATGGCGGGCCGCTCGACGCGCTTGAGGCGGTCGAGCTCCTCCTTGAGGCGGGTGTGCCCTTCGCGCGTCATGGGCGTGCGCTGGATGGACATGCGTGTCTCTCTACCGCTCCGGGATCGTCTCGCCCTGCACCTGGATCTTGGCGCCCGTGAAGAGCGCCTTGATCCACCGCTCCCACGCCTGGTTCCGCTTCGCCTCGAGCAGCTGAACTCGCACCTGGTCGCGCACCTTGTCGAAGCCCTGGAGATCGGCGGCGCGCCGCTCGATCGTCTTGACCACGTAGAACCCGGTGCCGGTCCGCACGGGCTCGGAGATCGCGCCGGTGGGGGTGTGGAGCGCTGCCAGCAGCACCGCGCCCGGCAGCGCCTCCTTGTCTTTCGGAGGCTCGCCGCGCGAGAAGAGCTGCGTCTCGCCGGCAGCAAGCTTGTCGCGACGCGCGGCGGCCAGGAAGTCGCCGGTCCCCACGCTCGCCGCGAAGGCCTTGGCGCGCTCCTCGGCCAGGACCCCCGCGCGCTCGCGCTTGACCGCGTTCAGCGCCTTGTCCTTGATCTCGGCGAAGGGCGGCACACCGGCCGGGAAGGACTCGGCCACGCGGGTGATCACGAAGCCGCCCGGGGTCTTGATCGGCGGTGTCACGCCGCCCACCGCGAGACCGAAGATCGCTTCCTCGAGCTGCGGGTCGCGGCCGATGCCCTCGATCCCGTCACCCCTAGCAACCACCGCTTCCTTCCAATCGACGTCGAGCTTCTTCGCCTCAGCGGCGAAATCCTTGGTCGCGGCCAATGCGGGCCGCGCCTCGTCAGCCTTGGCCTGGGCGGCGCGCTCGCTGCGCTCGGCGGCGAGCTTCTCCTTGATCTTGGCCGCCGCGTCGCGGAACGGCTCGACGCCGCCGTCCTGCACGTCGGAGACCATGATGGCGTGGTAGCCGAAGGGCGTGCGCACGGGCTGGGGCGAGATCTCCCCCTTCTTCAGCGCGAATACCGCCTCCTCGAACTGCGGCACCATCTCGCCCTTGCCCACGAAGCCGAGATCGCCGCCCTGGGGCGCCGTCGCGGTGTCTTCCGACAGCTCCTTGGCGAGCTTGCCGAAGTCCTCGCCGGCCTTCGCGCGCCGGATCGCCTCCTCGACCTTGGCCTTGGACTTGTTCTCGGCCTCGCTGCCGCCGGTGGGCGGCACGCGCACCAGGATGTGCGACGTCTTGAGCCGCTTGGGCCGCTCGAACTCGGCCCGGTGCTCCTTGTAGTACGCCTCGGCGTCCGCGTCGGGCACGGCCTTGGCGAAGGCCTTGGGGGCGATCAGGACATACTGGATCCGGCGACGCTCCGGCCGGCTGAACTGGGCCTCGTGCGTCTTCACGTACGCTTCCGCGTCGGCGTCGCTGACCGTCATCTGGGCCACGAGCGGCGCGCTCTCGATGGAGGCCCAGTTCGCGCGCACGCGCTCGAAGCGCGTCATGTACGTTTGCTCCACCTCGGCGTCGGACACCTTGATGCCGTCCTTGACGAGCGCCTCCATCCTCTGGCGCACGAGGTCCCGGCGCACCTCGGTCTCGAACTCCCCGGGGTCCATGCGGGCCTGCTTGAGCTGGGCCAGGTACCGGTCGCGAGAAAAGCGCCCGTCATCCTGGAAAGCGGGAATCGACTGGATGCGGAGCCGCAGCTCCTCGTCGCCGACCGTGATGCCCTCGCGCTTGGCCTGCTGGATGATGAGCGCCTCCTGGACGAGGTCGCTGATGACCTGCTGGGTCAGCCCCATGCGCTCCGCCATCTCCGGCGTGATGTCCTGCCGGTAGGCGCGGCGATAGTACTCGAGGAGGTTCCGCTGCATGCGCTGGAAGCGGGCGGCCGGAACCTCCTCGCCGTTGACGGTGGCCGGCGCGTTCGAGCGCGCGCCGTCCCCCCGCATGGGGCCTGAGCCGTAGAAAAAGAGCGACGTGGCGATGAACGCGACGATGACGACCAGGAGGACGAACTTCAGCCCCCTGAAATACCCCCGCATGGCTCCGATCAGCAACGCGACCTCCTTCTTAGAGCGGATTCAGCCGGCGACGCGGCAGAGCACCTAGCCTACCACAGGAGCTAGAGGGCGTTGGACAGGCGGCTCAAAAAGGTCCAGATGCGAGGCGGCGCCCCGCTGTTCGAGTTGAGCGACGGCCTGTGCCGTCGCGAGACGAGGGCTGGGTTGATTCCGCACGCGAGGCGTACGACTGTCTCAGCCCTCGCCTCGGGGCTCCGCCCCTCAGCTCGAACTGCCACGAGCGTGCGGCCGAGGGCGCCCCAACAGTCTTCTTGCTAAATGATGCAGATGGGCCTTTTTCAGCCGCCTGCTAATTCCGGAGGAGGGGGCGGATTGCGGGCAGCGCGAAGTAGATGAGGAAGGCGGCCGCGGCTCCGTACATCATGCCGTGGACCTCCGCCCCCTTGCCGCGCAGGAGCTTGATGGCGCAGTACGCGACGAAGCCCGCCCCGATGCCGTCCGTGATCGAGTACGTGAAGGGCATCAGCGCCACGGTCAGGAGCGCCGGGAATCCCTCCTCGAGGCCGCCGAAGGGAATGTCCCGGACGAGCGAGGTCATGAGGAAGCCGACCAGGATCAGCGCGGGCGCCGTCGCCTGGGCGGGCACGACGCCTGCCACGGGAGCGAAGAACAGCGCCAGGAGAAAACAGCCGCCCGTGACCACGGAGGCGAGGCCGGTGTGCGCGCCGGCCGCCACGCCGGCCGCCGACTCGACGTAGGTCGTTGCCGACGACGCGCCCGCCACCGCCGCCAGCGAATCGACGAGCAGGACGCGATTCAGGCGCGGGAGCCTGCCGTCGGGAGTGAGCCATCCCGCCTCGGCGCCCACCCCGATCACCGTGCCCATGGTGTCGAAGAAGTCCGAGGGCATGACGGAGAAGATCGTGACGATGGCGGTCAGGACCCCGACGCGGGCGAAGATCGAGAGGTCGAAGCCGGCGCCCAGGCTCGAGAAGTCCGGCCAGGCGACGAAGCGCGCCGGGATGCCGGCGAAGCCCAGGATGGCCGGGTCACGAAGATGATGTAGGCCATGACCATGAGGGTGGTCTGGCCCCCGCGGACCTCGCCGCCCACTGTCGCTCCGGCGGGACAAAGTCCGAACCAGCGCTTTAACAGCACTCAGTGGCCCTCGGGATACTCGACGTGAGGCTGCGCCCCACCCTCCTCCGGCACCACGCGCCGCGCGACGGTGAGAAAGCCCGTGTGCGCGACCATTCGGTGGAAGGGACGCACCGACAGCCCGTCGATGTTCCACGGCCGCATCAGCGTCTCGAAGGTCTCGACGAGCGAATAGCCGGGGTGCCGGCGGAGCGCTTCGGACAGCTGGTGGGACTGGATGATCGTGGGCACGTACGAGAGAAAGACGCCGCCCGAGCGCAGCACGTGCGTGACGGAATCGACCAGATGCCACGGCTCGGGCAGGTCGAAGACGGCCCGATCCACCGGCTCCTCCTCGGCGAGCCCCTCCTCCACGGGCCGCAGCCGGACCGCGAGGTTCGACACCTCGCCCATGCGCATCTTGATGTTGGCGAGCGCGCGCCGCGCGAAGTCCTCGCGCTGCTCGTACGTGATGACCTTGCCCTCGGGCCCGACGGCGCGCAGGAGCGCCAGCGTCAGCGCGCCCGATCCCATCCCCGCCTCGAGCACGCGCGCGCCCGGGAAGATGTCGGCCCAGAAGAGCACCATCGCAAGGTCTTTCGGGTAGATAACCTGGGCGCCGCGCGGCATGTCGAGCACGTACTCGGCCAGCGTTGGGCGCACCGCGAGGCAGCGCGTGTTCTTGGATGTGCGCACCCACGAGCCGTCGGGCCGGCCGATGATGTCCTCGTGCTTGATCCACCCGCGGTCGGAGTGGAAGGTCTCGCCCTTTCGCAACAGGATGAGATGGCGCTTGCCGCGCTGGTCGATGAGCAGCGTCTGCTCGCCATCCTGGAAGTGGGAGAGGAGGCTCACGGGCAGGCTCAGGTCAGCGCGAGCGCGGCTCGGGCAGCGTCAGGGAGACCGCGCAGCCCAGGATCGGCATGAGCGCCGAGATCCACAGCGCCGAGGACAAGCCCCAGTGGTCCGCGACCCAGCCGAGCGCGGTGGCGCCGACGCCGCCCGCGCCGATGGCAAAGCCCACGATGAGCCCTGAGGCCATCCCAAGATTGCGCGGCATGTAGGCCTGCCCCAGCACGACGGCGACCGTGAAGGTCGACACGAGGACGAACCCGAGGGCGGCCAGGAACACGAAGGTCCACACGCCGCTCACGAGCAGGAACGCCACGGCGAGTGGGGCGGCAAGGAAGAACACGCTGACCATGTAGCGGCGGTGGCCGACCCGGTCCGAGATCGGTCCCGCGATGAGCGTGCCCACGGCGCCCGCGCCGAGGAAGACGGCCAGGAGCGTGCCGACCATGCGCGGGTCGCCCCTGAGGACTTCGAGGTAGTAGAACGGCATGTACGTCGTGAACCCGAGCTGGGTCCACGACCGGATGGAGACGACGAGCACGAGCAGGCTCATGCCTCCCACCATGGTCTTCGGCGCCAACGCCGCGCCCTGCGCGCGCCCCGGCAGCGGCCGCGACAGCCCCGGCAGCACGGCCATGAGGAGCCCCGCCACGAGGAGCCCCGGCAGGAACATGCCCAGGGTGCCGGGCATGCCGAAGCCCGTGAGGAGGAGCGTGATGAACGGCGGTCCCGCCGCGATGCCGATGTTGCCGCCGGTCGAGAAGATGGAGACGCCCGTCGCCTTGCGCTCCCCGGCGACCTGGGTCGCGGTGCGATAACCCTCGGGGTGGTACGCGGCGATGCCGAAGCCGCTGATCATGACGAGCGCCAGCACGGCGTAGTAGGACGGCGCCACGCCGCTCAGCGCGATGCCCACCGAGGAGAGGAACACGGACAGCGGCAGGAGCCACCGCCGCGCCGTCTTGTCGGCGAGGAAACCGAAGAACGGCTGGATCAGCGACGACGTGATGTTGGCCATGAGCACGATCACGCCCGTCGCCGTGTACGTGAGACCGAGCGCGGTCTTCAGATACGGCAGGAGCGCGGGGAGCGAGCCCTGGTTCGTGTCGATGACGAGATGCCCGAGCGCGAGCAGCCCGAGCAGCTTGTAGTTCGGCCTCGCTTTGTCGGCGGGCGCTGCGACGGCGCGGCCCGGAACGGCAACCGCTGGCGCGCTCGAGTCGGGCGTCATAGACCCCTATGCTACACTACCGCCGCCATGCGAGTCAGCGAGTTGGGACACGTTTCCCTCTTCGTGCGCGACCTCGGTTCATCCGTTCGGTTCTATCGAGACGTTCTCGGCCTCCGCGAGACGGGTCGCGGCAAGGATGGGCGCATCGTCTTCCTCTCCGCCGGCGCCCACCACCACGACGTCTCGCTCGAGGTGGCGCGCATCGAGGCGAAGCCTCTTCCCGCCGGAGCGCCCGGCCTCTACCACGTCGCCTTCTGCGTCGGCAGCACGCGCGAGGCTCTGCAGGCTGCGCGCCGCGAGGCGGAGCAGGCGGGGCTCCAGCCTTTCGGCGAGGTGGGCGGCGCGACGCCCTGCTTCTGCGTCAAGGATCCGGACGGCCACACCGTCGAGCTCTACGCGGCGCTGCCCGCCTGACGCACGCGCCACGTCGCCGGGTCGCGCCCGGAGCGGCGCTCACATGCCGAAAGCGTCGAGACCCGTGATGTCGCGTCCGATGATCAGCGTGTGGATGTCGTGGGTGCCCTCGTAGGTGTTGACGGTCTCCAGGTTCATCATGTGGCGGATGATCGGGTGCTCGTCCACGATGCCGGCGGCGCCCAGGATGTCGCGCGCCAGGCGCGCCGTGTCGAGCGCCATCTGGACGTTGTTCCGCTTGGCCATGGAGATCTGCTGCGCCCTGACCTTGCCCTCGTCCTTGAGCTGGCCCAGGCGCAGGCACAAGAGCTGGGCCTTGGTGATCTCCGTGATCATCCAGACGAGCTTCTGCTGGACGAGCTGGAACGAGCCGATCGGCTTCCCGAACTGGATGCGCTGCTGGGAGTACTGGAGCGCCCAGTCGTAGCAGCCCATGGCCGCGCCGATCGCCCCCCACGCGATCCCGTAGCGCGCCTGGGAGAGACAGCCGAGCGGTCCCTTGAGCCCCTTGACGCCGGGCAGCTTGTTCTCGAGCGGGATCTTGCAATCGGCGAAGGCGAGCTCCGACGTGATCGACGCACGCATGGAGAACTTGCCGTGGATGTCGAGCGTCGAGAAGCCGGGCGTGCCGCGTTCGACGAGGTAGCCGCCGATCTCGCCGTCGTCGCCCTTGGCCCAGACCACGGCGACCTCGGCGACCGAGCCGTTGGTGATCCAGAGCTTGGTGCCGTTGAGCACGTACTCGTTGCCCTTCTTGATGGCGCGCGTCGCCATGGAACCCGGGTCGGATCCATGATCCGGCTCGGTCAGCCCGAAGCAGCCGAGCGACTGTCCGGACTGGAGTCGCGGCAGCCACTTCTCCTTCTGCGTCTCCGAGCCGTAGGCGTAGATCGGGTACATGACGAGGCCGCTCTGCACCGAGGCGAAGGAGCGCAGCCCCGAATCCCCGCGCTCGAGCTCCTGCATGATGAGCCCGTACGCGACGTTGTCGAGGCCGGCGCAGCCGTAGCCCTTGAGCGTGGCGCCGAAGACGCCCATCTCGCCCAGCGGCTTGGCCACCTCAAGCGGGAACGTCTCGTCGCGGTGGTGCCGACTCACGATCGGCACGAACTCCTTCTCCACCCAGTCCCGGACGGCGTCCCGCACCATCCGCTGCTCTTCCGTCAGCAAGGCCTCGATGCCGTAGTAGTCGACGCCGCGATAGGTGTCCATCGGTGAGCCCTCAGGTCTAGAGGTTGGCGACTAGAGGTTGGTCGGGTGGGCGGGGCGCTCTTCTCCGAGCGCCTGGTTGAGCGCCTTCGCAAGCGCCTGATCGTGTTCGTGGGTCTTGGCGAAGATGCGGCACTGCGCGACCTTGCCGGGCAGGTACTTGAGCAGCTCCTTGAGCGGCTCCGCCGATACGGAGCGCGTGGCCGAGTCGTAGACGTAGATCTGGCGGTCCTGCATCCCGATGGGGTTGAGCGGCCGCGGGTCCTGCTGGGCCATGTCGATCTTGAACGGGAAGTCCCGCATCCCCGCCGGCAGGAGCTCGCGCACGCGCTGCTCGACCTCCTCGGCCTTCATGAAGCCGAACCCCCTGCGCGGCTCGAAGAGATCGAGGACGACCTCGTGGGACATCCGCCACTTCAGGCGCCGGTCGAGGATGTGCCGCCACTCCTGGCCGAGGGTCTTGCGCTCGGGATCGCCGGCGTCCTGCCAGCGCGCGACCTCCTCGAGCAGCGTCCACTCGGTCAGGTGGAGATAGGGCGCCAGGTCCTTGTTGAGATCGTAGGGGAACATGAGCCGGATGGTATCGCGGAAGATCTCCTTCAGGTGCAGGTCGATGCCTCGCGTGGTCCGGTGATAGTAGACGTTGGTGTACATGTAGAAGCGGGCGTTCAGGAACATGATGAACGCCTGGATGCCCCCGCGGTCGAGCGTCAACCCTTTGTCGCTGAAAAACGAGTAGTAGATGATCCGCTCGATGTCGATGGGCCCGACGGCCACGCCGCACATGTACGAGTCGCGGAGCACGTAGTCCATGTTATCGGCGGTGTAGATCCCGCTGAGGAGCGGCTTGAGGTGGGCGAGCCAGCGCGGGTGCTCGGCCTCGGGCCGCGTCCGGTCCTTGCCCATGAGGTAGCAGATCCAATCGGGGTTGATCGCCTCGCCGGTCTCGAACGGCGCCGATGGGCTGCGCCTGAGCCCGCGGATCAGGTCGGCGATCTGCTCGCGGATGATCCGCTGGCCGACGATCTCGTGCGTGAGACCGAAATCCACCAGGAAGTTGTCGTCGAAGAAGTGCCCGAAGGGCCCATGTCCGATGTCGTGGAGGAGCCCCGACATCCGCAGCAGCTCTTCCAGGAGCGCCGCCGACGGGGCGTCCGGGAACTCGGCCTTGAGCGAGGGGTGCAGCTGCTGGGCGAAGCGGCCCGCCAGGTGCATCGCCCCCAGCGAGTGCTGGAATCGGCTGTGCTCGGCGGCCGGGAAGACCCAGCGCGCCGACTGGAGCTGCGGCACGCGCCGGAGCCGCTGCATCCAGGGCGAGTCGAGGAGGTCCTGCTCCGTCGCCTCGCCGGGGATGCCGTCGGGGCGCGTGTAGAGGATGTACTGATGGATGGGGTCGGCGATGAGGCCGCGCCCCTGGTAAGTGTCCACGCCACGCATCGTGGGCCCGCTACCGGTCGCCGGTCTTGAGGAGGCGGTAACGGTCCACGGGGCGCACGGTGATCGCCTCGAGGCGTGCGGCGCGCATGACCACGAGCTGCACGTCCTGCCCGATCACGCCAAGCCAGAGCCGCCGGTAGAACTCCGCCTGGCTCGAGACCTCGGCGCCGTTGACGCGCACGATGACGTCGCCCGGGCGGAATCCCGCCGTGCGCGCGGGTCCGATGGGCGAGACGCCCGCCACGACCACGCCCCCGCCCACGAGCTCTCGCGTGTAGAGGCCGATCCACGGCCGCGGGCGGCGGCTCTCGACGCGGCCCTTGGCGATCAGCTCCTGCTTGCCGCCGAGGAACTGCTCGATCGGGACGGCGAGGTTGACGAAGGGCGCTTCCCCGAGTCTCAGCAAGATGATGCCCACGACGGCGCCGGTCGCATCTACCAGGGCCGCGCCGCCGAAGGCCGGGCTGTAGGGCGCCACGAGGATCGCGCGGTCGAGCATGTACTCCCACGAGGCGGCGAAGGGCTTGATCTCCTGGACCTTGCCGGGCACCGCTACGAGCTGGCCGTCATCGTCGAGACCCACGGTGCCCGTCAGGTCTCCGACCGCCATCCGGGTCGAGTCGCCGAGCGTGGCCGCCCGCCAGGGCCCGGGCCCGTCCAGCTTGACGACTCCAAGCCCCGACTCGAGGTCGAGACCGACGAGCTTGGCCGGGACCTTGCGCCCGTCGCGGAGCGTCACGTCGATCCACGCGGCGTCCAGCAGGACATAGCTCACCGTGAGCGCGTACCCGGCCTGGTCGAAGATGACGCCGCTGCCCCAGCGCTCGGCGCCGAGCGTCGCCACGGACGACCGGTCGGGGGGCACCTCGACGTGGATGCCGACGATGGACGGCGCGACGCGCTCGATATGAGACGGGAGGGAGGAGATTCGGTTCGGGTCCGGCCGGGGCGCGCCGCCCTTCGGCGCCGCGACGAGCAGCGCGGGGAGCGCCAGCAGCAGGACGGCGGCGATCAGGACGGAGCGGCGCATGGCTATCTTGTCTCAGCTCGAACTGCGGTCAGGTACTGCTTCTCGTAGTACGCGCGGAAGGCGCCGGACTTGATCGGCTTCCACCACGCCTCGTGTCCCTTGTACCACGCCACGGTCGCCTCGAGGGCGGCGGCGAAGGGATGCGCCGGCTTCCACCCGAGCGTCCGGACCTTGGTCGAGTCGAGCGCGTAGCGCCGGTCGTGGCCCGGCCGGTCGGCCACCGGGGTGATGAGGCTCTCGGGCTTGCCGAGGAGGTGCAGCACCTGCCGGGTCAGCACCACGTTCTCGGCCTCGTGGCTGCCGCCGATGTTGTAGATCTCGCCGTCCTTGCCCTTGCGGAGGACGAGGTCGATGGCCGCGCAATTGTCGAGGACGTAGAGCCAGTCGCGCACGTTCTTCCCGTCGCCGTAGAGCGGCAGCGGCATGTCTTCGATCGCGTTGGTGATGAAGAGCGGGATGACCTTCTCCGGATACTGGTACGGGCCGAAGTTGTTGCTGCTGCGCGTGATCACCACGGGCAGGCGGTGGGTGATCCAGTACGCCTTGGCGAGGAGGTCGGCCGCGGCCTTGGAGGCCGAGTAGGGATTGGACGGGTTCAGCGGGTCGAGCTCGCGCGCGCCGCCCTTGGCGATGCTCCCGTACACCTCGTCGGTCCCGACGGCGAGGAAGCGCCCGATCTTCCGCTCCCGCGCGGCCTCGAGGAGCGTGAAGGTGCCGCTGACATTGGTCTTGAGGAACTCGCCGGCGCCCGCGTTCGAGCGGTCCACGTGGGTCTCGGCGGCGAAGTGGACGACCGCCGCCGTCCCTTCCATCGCTTCGTCCACGGCGGCGCGATCGCAGATGTCGCCGTGGACGAAACGGTAGCGGGGGTCCTTCTCGACGTCGCGGAGGTTCTCGAGGTTGCCCGCGTAGGTCAGCTTGTCGAGGTTGACCACCGCGTCCTCGGGGTGATTGGTCAGGACGTGGCGGACATAGTTGGAGCCGATGAAGCCCGCCCCACCCGTCACGAGGATCTTCACGGGCGGCTTATCCCCGCACGACGTCCCAGACGCCGGCGCCGGCAAAGTCCCAGGGCAGCCGCCCCTCGTCGCACTCGGCCGGGGCCGCCTGGAACTGCGCGTCGACGAAATAGATGATCCGCCCGCGCGCCGCCGCGAGGTTCCTCACGCCGTGCGCCACGCCAGGCGGAATGCGTACGAGGCGCGAGGCGCCGTCGCCCAGGACCAGCCGGCGCGCGACGCTCGAAGTCGGCGAGCCCGCGCGGACGTCGAGCAGCACCAGGAGCATCTTGTCGCCGGGCGGGACGAACCAGGCATCCGTCTGGCTCCGATGGATATGGAAGGCCTTGATCGCGCCGGGCTCCAGCTCGCTGTAGTTGATCTGCTTGACCTCGAAGCCTTGGAAAGCCGCGTGGATGCCGGCGCCGAGACGCCCGAGCTCCGTGAAGTTCCCGCCGTCGTCCGCGATGCGCTTGAGGTCGACGAGCTCCACGCCCTGGATGGCCGGCTGCGCGGCGTAGTCCTGCACCAAGTAGGCGCGCTGGGCGTCGTCGTTGAGGCGCATCAGACGAGCCCAACCTCGCTGCGGTCGCCCAGCATGAAGTTGAACGACCTCGGCTTGCGCGCGCTCTTGTGGATGGACACGTTACGCCCGATGAGGCTCGACTCGATGCGGCCGCCGATGTCCGAGATGCTGGCGCCCTCGAGGACGATGGAGTGCTCGACCTCGCTGCCCCGCACCACGACGCCGTCGCCGATGGAGGTGAAGGGCCCGATGTACGCGTTCTCGATCACGGCGCCCTTGCCGATGATGGCCGGCCCCCGCACCGTGCTCTTGACCACCCGCGCGCCGGCCTCGACCACGACCTTGCCCGCGATGTCGGAGTCCTCGACGACGCCGTCCGTCCTCGGCACGAGCGTGTCGAGGATGATGCGGTTGGCCTCGAGCAGGTCCTCGAGCTTGCCCGTGTCCTTCCACCAGCCTTCGATGATGTGCGGCCGGACGACGTGCCCCTGGTCGATGAGCCACTGGATCGCGTCGGTGATCTCGAGCTCGCCGCGCGCCGAAGGCTTGATGGCCTTGACCGCCTGGAAGATCGTCGCGTCGAACATGTAGACGCCGACCAGCGCCAGGTCGGACGGCGGGACCTTGGGCTTCTCGATGAGCCGGACCACTTTGCCGTCCCGAAGCTCGGCGACGCCGAACTGGGTCGGATCGGGCACGCGGGCGAGCAGGATCTGGCTCTGCGGCTTCTCGTCGCGGAAGCGCGTGACGAGCGGCTCGAGCTTCTCGCGGATCAGGTTGTCGCCCAGGTACATGCAGAAGGAGTCCGAGCCCAGGAAGGGCTCGGAGACGAGGACCGCGTGCGCGAGTCCCAGCGGGGCATCCTGCTGGATGTACGTCACCGACACGCCGAAGCGCGAGCCGTCGCCGACGGCGTCACGGATCTCCCGGTGGGTCTCGCCGACGACGATGCCGATCTCGCGGATGCCGGAAGCCGCCAGCGCCTCGATCCCATAGAAGAGGATGGGCTTGTTGGCCACCGGGATCAGCTGCTTGGCCGAGGTGAAGGTGATGGGGCGGAGCCGCGTCCCGCGCCCGCCGGAGAGGATTAACCCTTTCATTTCGCGGCCGATTATAGCAGTCTTGTTCCAGCTCCGACAGGGAGGAGGGCCTTCTTCCCTGCTCCGACCGGGAATGGTGGTAATATGAACCTGTAGATTCTAAAGACGCAACCGCCGCAAGGAGCGATCGCATGAAGACGTTGAAGGAGATGCTGGGCGAGGCCAGGCAGGTCATCCCGGAACAGCCGCCGGCCGAGCTCAAGAAGCGGCTCGACGCGGGCGAGGCCGTCGTGGTCATCGACGTGCGTGACCCAGACGAGTACCGCGACGGCTCGATCGAAGGCGCGAACAACATCAGCCGCGGCTTCCTCGAGTTCCGCATCGGCACGGCCGCGGCCGATCAGACGACGCCCATTGTCCTGTACTGCCAGACCGGGCTTCGCTCCATGCTCGCGGCCAAGGCGCTCCACGATCTCGGCTACACGAACGTGGTCAACCTCCAGGGCGGCTTCCAGCGCTGGGCCCAGTCGGGCCTCGGCGTCGTGAAGGACGCGCCGCTCGGCAGCGAGCAGATCCAGCGCTACAGCCGCCACTTCCTCCTCCCGCAGGTCGGCGAGAAGGGGCAGCGCAAGCTCCTGCGCTCGAAGGTGCTGCTGATCGGCGCGGGCGGGCTGGGCTCGCCGACGGCGCTCTATCTCGCCGCCGCGGGGGTGGGGACGCTCGGGCTCATGGACGGCGACGTCGTGGACGTTTCCAACCTGCAGCGCCAGGTGCTCCACACGACGGCCAGCGTCGGACGCCCCAAGGTCGACTCCGGCGCCGAGACCATCCAGGCGCTCAACCCCGACATCAACGTCATCAAGCTGCCCACGCGCATCGACGTGGACAACGTGATGGACATCATCAAGGACTACGACCTCGTCGTGGACGGCTCGGACAACTTCGACACCCGCTACCTCGTCAACGACGCCTGCTGCCTCGCGGGCAAGACCAATATCCACGGCTCGATCTTCCAGTTCGAGGGCATGGCGACGGTCTTCGCGCCGGGGCAGGGCCCCTGCTACCGCTGCCTCTATCCCACGCCGCCGCCGGCGGGCCTCGTTCCCTCCTGAAGCGAGGCCGGGGTCCTGGGCGTGCTCCCAGGCGTGATCGGACTGGTGCAGGCGACCGAGGTCATCAAGCTCCTGCTCGGCATCGGCGATCCCCTCATCGGGCGGCTCCTGACCTACGACGCCCTCGGCATGCGCTTCCGCGAGGTCAAGCTCAGGCGCGATCCGAAGTGCCCGGTGTGCGGCGAGCATCCGAGCATCCGGGACCTGTCGATCCACCGCGAGGGCGCCCCGGCGGCCTGCGGCATCGACGACAACGGCCATCAGGCCGCGGCCATCTCTCCCGCCGCCAAGGCCGGAGGCTAGCGGCTCCCCTCGTGTTGTGGGCGGCCGTCGCCGGCCGGGCCCTCGGCCTGCTCGTGATGGCGCTCCTCGGCTGGCAGATCCTCGAACGCGAGTTGGATTTTAATTCAACGACCGGGCCGCTGCGCTTCATTCACGGCATCGACCTTGTCCTCCACGAGGCCGGCCACACCTTCGCGCTCTTCCTGCCGCGCTTCCTCTACGTCCTCGCCGGCTCCGCCCTCCAGGTCATTCTGCCCGCCGGCTGCGCGTGGACCTTCCTCCACCAGCGCCAGCTCGGCTCGTTTGCCGTCGCGCTCTTCTGGACCGGCGAGAGCGTCACCGACGTCGCGATCTATATGGCTGACGCGAAGAAGCGGGCGCTGCCGCTCCTCGGCGGCGACCCTACCGGCCACGACTGGAACTATCTTCTCGGACAGCTCGGGCTGCTCAACTGGGCGCAGCTTCTCGGGCGGCTGACCTTCGGCCTGGGCATCGTGATGATCACGATCGCGCTCGGCATCCTCGCCAACGAGACCTATCGCGCCTGGCAGCGCGCTTCACGCACCTGAATCCCAGTTGGGACAATCACGCGCCGGGCCTTGAGGCCGCCGTCGACTTGGGCAATAATCGCGGCGATCCGCTTCGAAGGAGGCCGCCACATGGAAGAGGAGAAGACGACCCAGTCCACGCCGCGCGAGCGCGTCGTCGCCGCCTACAAGGGCGGGTTCGCGGACCGCGTGCCGGCGTACCCCATCGCCGGCGCCTTCGCCGGCTGTCTGGACGGCCTGTCGATCGAGGAGTACTGCACCAACCCCACCAAGGCCGCCAAGGCGATGCTGAACTACTACGAGCGCTACCAGCCCGATATCATGATCGCCTTCAACGACCTCGCCAAGGAGGCCGAAGCCGTCGGGTGCCGCGTGAAGTACTCGGACTACGTCGTCCCATCCATCGACCGTCACGTCCTGCAGGACGACAAGGGCAAGCTCGCGTCGCTCGAGATCCCCGACCCGAAGCGTGACGGGCGGCTGCCGGCATTTCTCGAGCAGTGCTCGGCGCTTTCCGCCGCCGGGATCCCGAGCCCGCTCGGCTCCGTCAATGTCGGCCCCTGGACGATCGCCATGCTGATGCGGAATCCGGAGGTGATGTGCCTCGACACCATCGACGACCCAGAGTTCGTCCACGAGCTGATGCGGTTCACGACGGAATACGCCAAGGTCGTGGGCGACGCGGTCCTCGAGACCAAGATCGGCCTCAGCTACTCGGACCCGACCGCCTCCTGCTCGCTCGTGGGGCCCGACACGTATCGGGAATTCATCAAGCCCTACCACAAGGATCTGGTGGACTACTTCAAGGCCAAGCGAGTCGGCACCACGGTGCACATCTGCGGCACGACCCACCAGATCCACGAGGACCTGATGGACGTCGGGTTCGTGGCGATCACCATCGACCTCGACCAGCAGGACGATCCGGCGCTCAAGGTGGACCAGCTCGACAAGCTCGTCACGCTGGGCAACCAGCGGGGCGTGGTGGGGATCGGCAACGTGGACGTGACCATCTTCGAGCGGGCCACCCGGGCGGAAATCGAGGCCGAGGTGCGGCGCTGCATCGACACGGTCGGGCGCCGCTCCCGCTTCGTGCTGTCCACCTCGTGCGAGCTGCCGCCGCGCTCCAACCCCGACTGCGTCCGGTGGTTCATGGAGGCCGCCCGCGAGTACGGGCGCTACGAGCGGATCCTGGACCGCTGAAGGGGGCCCGTCGCCGTCCCTTCGATGCCGGTCGCGAATCGGCGAGGGAGAGTGGAGGGCGGTTAAGCGAACGGTCCCATCCGTCACTTGAAGAAAGGCGCTGAGAACATCCATACTCCTACCATGAGCCTAAAGAAATCGGCATTTCTGGCACTGGTCGGAACGGTCATGCTGACGGTTCTGTTGATAGCGGGTTTCATCTTCGACGTACTGAATCTTCTGCGTGGTCTGATTCCGGCGACTAGATTGTTGACTTCCTTCATCTACGCCTTCGCTGGCCTGAGTGCGGTGCTGTTCCTGTACGCCTTTCACAAAGCGCAGTCGTGATTCGGGAAGGATTCATCGCGGTCCGCTGGGCTTCGGAAACGGATTGTGATGCCCACGCGGTGGCTGGAGGAAACCGCTATGGTCGTGTACGCGTTCGACGTGGATGAGACACTGGAGGTCAGCAAGGGTCCTGTGAAGCTGTTCGATCTCGTCGAGTTGCGCGAGCACGGCCATATCGTCGGCCTCTGTGGGAATTGGGCGATGGTGACGCTTCACTGGCCGGACTGGCACCACATCTGCTCGTTCGTGGGGCCATGCGGCATCGAGAAACACGACCTTTTGCGCCAGCTGCGGCAGTACATTCCGGGGCATGACTACGTGATGGTCGGCAACTTCCTTGGCATTTCCGGTGCGAGCGACGACCGTGGCGCTGCGGAGCGCGCAGGCTGGCGCTTCATCCAAGAAAGCGAGTTCGCCAAAGGGGTACGCTGAATGGGTGCCCTCCCGGGATGTAAGTGATGTCGGTAACCCACGCCTGGTCAGGCCGCGTGAACGTACCCAACCAGGACGATCCTAGCCCGCAGGTGGTGTCGCCCTGGACGGTTGGGGCCATGGAGGAGAGGGAGGCGACCAGAAACATTGTGAAGATCCGAAGGCCACCGCAGGGGTTTTCGTTTTGGCTGGGCGTCATTTTGATGGCGCTGAGCTTTGGGATTTATCTCGCGTATCCCCTGGTGCCCTTCTTGCCGATCACGGTGTGGCGTAAAGGGGAAGTGGCAGTGGGGCTGGCGGCCGTGAGCTGGGGGATGTTCTTTGTGGGGTCGGTGCTCGTCGGCACGAGGGGCGTGGCCTACCTCAAGCGTCGCTTCTTCGAGCGGAGGTAGCCCCAACGGGGTCGCGACCGAACGTGAAGTTGAGCCAGCACTCCTGCTAGCACTCCCACGAAAGCGAACGTCGTTACCATGATGCTATTCATGACGCTTCCTCCGTCATCGAGTGGCGGAGCGTTAGCTTGGCGCTATCGGCGTCAATTCGAGAAGAGGTTCGTAAAGAAGCCCTTGACGCTGTGCCCGAAGCCGACGGCGCTATCGATGAAGGTGGTAGAGCCATCGGATACGGGACACTGGACAGGGTCATTGAGGAAATGAGTAGGTGCGGATCCGCGGTGCGCTTCAGAGTGACGGGCAGGTCCGAGACCCGCCCGCTTGCCTTGGATTAACCTAGCGGCTGGTACATCACCTGGGGGCAGGTCAATGTCTCGGATCTTTTCCGAGGAGGTGAAGTGCGTCTCGACGTGAGGTGTCTGTGGCATCGCGTCTCCCCTCAGGTCGTATTCGGCATGCCCATCCGCCGTGCTCGTGCTCAGCGCGTTCATCTCACTCATCATGAGCGCGGGCGGCAAGCTCCGGCTCACAAGCAGCGTCTGACACGGGCACCCAGGGCCGCCGTGTCCGAGAACGGGCGTTATGTTAGCTACGCTCATCTCCACCGGATCGGCGCCCCGCGCGAGGATCGCGACGCCGTTGTACCTCGGCTTCTGCCCCTGCCAGAGGGCACCGTAACCCGCGTCGCGTATCGTCTCGACCGGACACTCGTCGTGGAAGATGCGCAACTCTTGCAGACACACCACGTCCGGCTGCGCCTCGCCCAGCCATTCCAGCAGGCGCGGCAGGCGGCCCCGGATGCTGTTGATGTTGAAAGTGGCGATCTTCATGGGCGCCGGCAACGTTTTATGGCTTCACGGAAGGTTGGCTGCTGCGCCTGAGCGAGGGAGACAACCCTTTCGATGACATCAAGACCGTCGCCAAAGCGCTGCGCAAGATCGTCGGCGGCAGGAAAGCCCAATAGCGGGCCGACCTGTGCTGTCCGAAGCTCACACGCGTTTGCTCGACAACGGCAGGAAGAAACGGGAGAAGGCGCGTCCACCAAATCGCCGGGAAGAGCATGGCGGTCCAGGTTGCGGCCTGTGTCGTCGCTGCACGGAGCAAGTTAACGCGGCCCACGGGTTTCGTCGGCGCCACACCTCCCGTGTACCCCACCGCCGGCAGCGTGCTCGCGCCGCTGACGAGGGCAATTAGGGGCGCCGTGTCGAGAAGGCCTTGTCCGGCGAAATCCTCGACGTTCAACCGGTCCTCGGCTTTGAGCGCCAGGGGGGGAACGACATGCACCGCGAACGGCGGCGGCGGCAACATCGAAAAGGCGTCGGTGCCATGCACGAATCGCGTCGTCACCTGGTCGAGGAAACGCGGCTTGCCGGACACGTCCGGCGCCGCGGTGGTCGACCGATAGAGTTCCCGAAACGCCCGACCACCGACCCGTGGTGACCCGATCGTGACGACGCGGGCGATCGGATACCCAACGGTCGCAAGATCAACGGCCGCCAGCGTCGCGACCGCGCCCGCGAGCGAATGTCCGCCGATGTGGACCGTCGGCCTGGATCCCAGCTCGCGCGTAGCCTGCGCCAGCCAGGCCTCGACATGCGCGCGAACCTCGGTCCACGTGACGTCGAACCCCTTGTGCCGCAGCGGACGCCGATCGGCCGGCCAGAACATGAAGTCCCGCTTCCAATCCAACGGCGTTGCCGAGCCGCGGAATGCGATATAGGCGTCCGATCCATGCCGGAATGCAATCACGCGCGGTGCGCGATTGCGCCAATCGCGGCCGATTTCCGCGTCCGTGGCGGGGACGACCACCATGTACGTGCGCAGCAGCTTGGCGAGCTCATCACGAAGTTGCTGGAGGTTCGCCGACTCCTGCGTCGATCCGGTGGGCCGGCTCGCGCTGGCCGTGTCTACCGCCGCGCGCAGCTGTGCCAGCTTTTCATCGAGCGGGGAAAGCGTCGACGCAGCGGTCGCCTTCGGTTTGCTGGAGATGGGTGGCGCACTACTGAGCGCCTTGGCAAAGGCCTTCGCGCGCGCCTGACTCTCCAGCCATACGAAGTCGGGGCCCCGATCGAAATATGCGTCGATCGCCGTCGGCATGACGCCCACCTTCGCAAACACTCGCTGGATCGTGTCGAGCGGTCTGTAGATCAGCACACTGAGGTCGACGAGCGCCACTCCCGCCTCGTCGATCTCGGAGTCGTTGCCGAAGTGAATCCGCCGCGTGAACGCCAAAGGATCCGTGGACTCTGGCGCGGGCGACAGCGCGCCTTCTGCCGCTTTAGACAGCGAGCGCGGAACGCCAAGTGGCGGGGCGACAGTGATTTTCATAGAGAGGTGCTTTCAAAACGCATAGGACGGACAAACGCTGCTCCCTCGGCTCCCTCGCGGCGCGATGCGGGCGGGCGACATGCGGTCTCCTCTGCGGGCCCGGGCCTGACACCCGGAATTGCTCGCTTCACCGGGGCGCAGGCGAGCGTCAGCAGCATGCGCGACGGCAGCGCCCACGCGTCGCGCGAGGGCCGCCGTGCGTTTGGAGCACGTCCCCTCCCCGATCACGCCGATGTGCTGGAGGACCGGCATCAGCGGAAGCCGCCGCTACGACGGCGGGGCGTCCGCCGCGTCGCGAGCGGACGGGAGCGGGCCGAATGCGTCCTGCACCACTTCGCGGGCCCGCGCGGCGACCACATTGTTCGCGCGCTGGCAGGGCGTGGTTTCGGCGAGAACCCGCTCCGGATCCTGCCAGAGGCGGTACTTCTTGAACTTGTCCTCGAACTCGATGCCGAGCCCGCGGGCGAAGACCGAGAGGTAGTGCTCGATCGCGATCGGGCGATCAAGCTCGAAGACGCAGATATAGCGCTGGCAGCCGTGATAGATCGTGGCGAGAGTGCCGGCGCCCGCTGCGCAGGCGCGGTCAATCTCATCACGCGCCATCCGGTTCCAGGCGTCGAGGCCGACCTGCTGCTGGACGGACGGCGTGCAGCTCCGGCCGAAGCGTGGGTCGGGCTCGATCTCCACGTAGCGAAGCCCCGGTACCGCCTCGAGGAGCCGCCGCCCCGCCAGCCCCTCGCGCCGTCGGGGCTCGATGAAGTTGTGGTAGTGGAGGGCGACCGAGGCGTTCACGTGCCCGGTGAATCGGAGCTCCGGCAGCCGCGAGACAAGGAACTCCGCGGCATGACTGACCTTGAAGGGAAGCTGGGCCTGGCGGACTTCGTCGTAGAAGTAGATGCAGGACGGGCACCACATCACGACCTCGTCGGGCTGGTAGCGCTCGAAGAGCTTGATCGTGTGATCCGCCATGCCGCCGGCGGCGGCCGTGTCGCCCTGCTGGTGGTGGACGATGCCGCAGCAGTACGTGGGGCCGCCGACCGCCACGTAGTCGAGCCCGAGACGGTCGAAGATCGCGGTGATAGTCTGAATCATGTGGGAGGTGCGGAAGACATTGCAACCGAGGTAGAGCACGATAGGGTGCCGCTCGTCGTTCTCCGCCGGGGCGGTGGTGCGCCAGCCGACCTCTTCCGGCATGGTGGTCAGGTCGCGAATGACCGCGATCTCGCCGAAGTAGCGCTTGTAGTCGTAGGCCATCTCGCCCTCCCCCGGGGATGCTAGGCCTGGGGGCGAGGCAAGTCAACCGAGGCCAGGAACTTTCACGGGCGCTCGGTGCTATCCTCGTACCCTACGGCGCCGCCCGCGCCGACGCCGCGGCGAGAAAGGGGCGCTCGTCCATGTCGTCTATCGCCGGGATCCTCGTCGGCCTCGTCCTGCTGGGATACGGACGCCGTCTCTACTGGGCGTTCGTCGCCGGCGTCGGCTTCCTGACCGGATTGGCGCTCGGGCCGCGCCTGCTGCCCGGACAGTCCGAATGGATGATCCTCACGGTGGCGCTCGTCCTCGCGCTCACGGGCGCCGTGCTCGCGGTCGTCGCCAAGAAGCTCGTCATCGCACTGATCGGTTTTTTCGCCGGCGGCGGAATCGGCCTGCTGTTGCTCCGCCAGCAGGGCATCACGGGCGATGTGCCGGCCTGGGTCGTCTATCTCGTTGCCGGGATCGTGGGACTGGTGCTCGTGCGGACGCTGTTCGAGTGGGCGCTGATTTTGCTCTCGTCGCTCGCGGGCGCGGGCTTGATCGTCGCCGGCGTCGAAGGCCGCGTCGCCCTCTCGCAGGGGCTCGCGTTCCTGCTGGTGATCGCCGTTGCGCTGATCGGCATTGTCGTGCAGGCGGGCTTGCGGGGACAGCCACCGCGCCGCGGCGCCCCGAGCCGGGGCGCCTGAGCCTTCACTTCTTCCGGTAGACGTTCAGCCCGATCTTCTCGTCGCGCTCGGGCACCGCGACATTGCCCTCGGTCGAGGCGATGATGATCGTCTTCCCGGTCGAAGACGGCCCAAACTCTTTGGTCAAGTCCACCGTGATCGTCAGGATGTTCCCGGCCACCGTCATCTGCACGTTCTTCATCTCAGTGTCTCCTTAGGGACGCGGGGTGATGAGGAAGCGGAAGCGGGCGTCGGGGCGGGCGTAGCGCGCGAAGACGTCGTGGACCTCCTGGGCGGTGAAGCGCTGACACTGGGCCGGGGCGTGCGCATAGGACGGACAAACGCTGTTCCCTCGGCTCCCTCGCCGTGCGAGGCGGGTGGGCGAGATGCGGCCTGCCCTGCGGGCCCCAGCCTGAGACCCGGAATTGCTCGCTTCAGTTGCGCGACAAGGGCCGCTGAGTCGGCGACGCGTCGCCATCGTCGCCGGGCTCAGCCCTCGACATTGCGCAGCGTCGGGTCCAGGAGATCGCGCAGCCCATCGCCGAGCAGGTTCGCGCCCAGCACAACGAGGGCGATCATGAGCCCGGGAGCGGTGGCGAGCCACCAGGCATTCGACAGATAGTCACGGCCCTCCGCCAGCATCGAACCCCACGACGGCAGCGGCGCCTGGATGCCCATCCCGAGGAAGCTGAGACCGGATTCCAGCAGGACCATCGTGGCGAACTGGCTGGAGCCGATCACGAGGATGGGCGCCACCGTATTCGGCAGGACGTGTCGCAGGATGATGCGCATATCGCTGGCGCCGAGCATGGCGGCAGCATCAATATAGTCGAGGCCGCGAATCGTGAGGACGTGGGCCCGGATCGTCCGCGCGTAGAGCACCCATCCGCTGAGCGCGAGCACGCCCACGAGCGCGAGCGGGTTCGTGCCGACCACGGCTACGATGGCGATGGCGAGCATGATCACCGGGAAGGCGAGCTGCACGTCCGCCACCCGCATGATGACGGCGTCCGCCCTTCCGCCCCCCCAGCTCGCGGCGAGTCCCACGACGACGCCCACCACCCCGGCGATGGCGACGGCGGTCACGGCGAGGGCCAGGGAGATACGCCCGCCGTGGAGCAGGCGAGCCAGGATGTCGCGGCCCAGATTGTCCGTGCCGAGCAGGTGCGCGCGCGTGCCGCCCAGGCCCCAGGGTGGCGCGAGGCGCTGGCTGAAGCTCGGTTTGACGGGATCGTAGCTGGTGAGCGTCGGGGCGAGGAGGCTCGCGAAGACGACGAGGCCGAGCAGAACGCCCCCGATCGCTATGGTCGGATGGCGGCGTCCCCATCGCCTGAGCGGCCCGGCTTCCTCGCGGGATGCCATCACAAGTACCGGATGCGGGGATCGATGACCGTGTAGAGCAGGTCCACGAGGAGATTGATCGCGACGAAGACGGTGGCGGAGAGGATGAGCACCGTCTGGACCACCGGGAAGTCGCGAAAGAAGATGGCATCCACGATGAGCTTGCCCATGCCCGGCCACGCGAAAACCGATTCGGTGATGACGGCGCCGCCGAGGAGCGCGCCGATCTGAAGCCCGATGACCGTCAGCACCGGGATGGCCGCATTGCGGAGGGCGTGGCGGAGCACGACGCTCTGCTCGGTCAGGCCCTTGGCGCGGCCGGTGCGGATATAGTCGCGGTTGAGTATCTCGAGCATGCTCGAGCGCGTGAGCCGCGCGACCAGCGCGGTGGGAAAGGCCGCGAGCGTGATGGCCGGCAGGACCAGGGATGTCCAACTCGCGAAACCGGAGGTCGGCAGCCAGCGGAGCGCCACGCCGAAGAGCAGGATGAGCATGATGCCGAGCCAGAAGTTCGGCAGCGACTGGCCGAGTACGGCGACGATCGTGCCCGCGACATCGTAGCGCGTGCCCCGGCGCACCGCCGTGAAGATGCCCAACGACACGCCGACGGCTATGGTGACGAGCATGGCCGCGAGCGTGAGCTGCACCGTGGCGGGCAGCCGCTCCAGCACCACCCGCAGGGCGGGCGCCCGGTACTGGAACGACTGGCCGAAGTCTCCGTGGGCCACGCTGCGCAGGAAGAGGCCGTACTGGACGATCAAGGGCTCGTGCAGCCCCAGCTGCCGGTTCAGCTCGGCCACGGCGGACTCGGGAGCGCCGTCGGGCAGGAGCATCCTGGCCGGGTCGCCGGGCAGGACGCGAAGGATGACGAAGACCAGCACCGACACGCCCAGCAGCGTGAGCGCCGACTGCGCGACGCGGCGGAGGATATAGGTTCTCATCCGTCGCGCGGTTCCGCCGGGCCCGGCGCGGCCGGCCGGCTACACGATGCCGACGTCACTCAGCAGGACGTAGTAGTCGCGGCGCGCCTCGAAATTCCGCAGGCGATCGCTGACGCCGTAGATCGCGACGGTGTAGTAGAGCCAGAGCTCCGCGTCCTCGTCCCACACGATGCGCCCGATCTCCTCGTACTTCGCCTGCCGCACCTTGGGATCGGGCACGCGCCCCTCGGCGATGAGCTGCTCCACCCGGGGATTCGTGTAGCGGGTGAGCTTCTCGGCGCCGGCCTTGGTGAACCACTGGCCGAAGTACCAGTCGGGGTCGTGGGGCATGTGCGCCCAGCCGGAGAAGAAGAGATCGTAGGTGCCCGCCGTTCGCTGCTCGCGCGCCGCCGCGATCTCGAGGTTCTTGATATTGAGCTTGATGCCCACGTCGCCGAGCATCGCCGCGACGGCCTGGGCGATCTCGAGCTGCTTGGGGTAGAAGTCCTTCATCAGGACGATATCGACCGAGACGTTGGAGTAGCCGGCCTGCTTGAGAATTTGCCGCGCCTTCTCGGGATCGTAGACCTTGGGCGGCAGGCTCGTATGGCCGATGAGACCGGGCGGCACGGGGCTGTCGACGGGGCGCCCGTAGCCGCGGAGCAGCTCCTTGATGATCACACTGCGGTCGATGGCGAGCGAAATGGCCTGGCGCAGCCGCTGGTCCTTCACGGGCTCCCTGCCGAGCTGGAAGATCCAGCGCTGGGCCTCGATGGCGGGCACGTCGAGCACCTTGACGCCGCGCGTGCCCTTGAGCGTCTCGACGAGATCCGGCGTGACCCGGTCGATCACCTGTAGCTCGCCCGCACGGAGCGCGGCCGTGCGCGTGGACAGCTCCGGAATGAAGCGGAAGGTGACCTTCTCGACCTTCGGGATGCCCGGCTTCCAGTAGGTCGGATTCGCCGTCATCGCGATCTGATCGCCGTGTGTCCAGGAAGCGAAGCGGAACGGGCCGGTGCCGATGGGCTTCTGGAAGAAAGCCTCTTCGTTCCGCCCCGCGCTCGGAGGCAGCATGCCCAGCATGGTGAGATGGGCGGGGAGTGAGCCGAAGGGCCGCTTGGACGTGACGATGACCCCGTAGTCTCCGTCCTTCTCCACGGATTCGATGTCCTGGTACACGAAGGACTTGATGAGCTTGGTATTGTCGTGGACGCGCTTGAGCGTGAAGACCACGCTGTCCGCGTTGAACGGCGTGCCGTCGTGAAAGGTGACGCCCTTGCGGAGCGTGAAGCGCCAGGTCGTGTTGTTGACCGGGCGCCAGGTCTCGGCGAGCGCGGGAACGAACTTGGAATCATTGGTCACGTCGATGAGCGGGTCGAAGAGGTGGCGCAGGACGGAGGTCGTGGAGATCGAGTAGTGGTTGGCGGGATCGAGCGTGAGCATGCGCTCGGACAGGCCGGCGGCGATCTCGCCGCTGCGCTTGGCCTGCCCGGCGGCCAGGCCCGGCGCGCTCGCCAGCGCCAGGCCCGCAGCGCTCACCGTCAGGAAGTCGCGTCGGCCGATGTGATCGAGTTGTGGATGCTGCTCGCGCATGGGGCTCTCTCCTCTGCGGTGCCGCTCGGCCCATAGGAAACATCGGTCTTCACCAGAATCTGTACGGCCCCCTGTGTGGATGCGGGGGCTGAGATGATAGGGGGCATCGGCTCCGAAAGTGATAGACCTCCTGACGTGACTCGCCATCACGGACAGGAGGGAGCCGATGCCCGAGGAGATCGTATCACGCATGCTGCGCCTGCCCGGCTACGGGATCTACGGCTGGGAGACGGACGAAGCCGCCAACACGCTGACCCTCTCGATCCGGCAGACCGCCCGAGAGCCGTATTACGTCTGTGGAGGCTGCGGGATCTCGGTGCGAGAGATCCACAGCTGGACGGAGCGGCGGATCCGGGATCTGCCCTGGGGGACATGGACCGTGTGGCTGCGGGTCGAGGTGCATCGGGTCCGCTGTCGCCGCTGTGGCGTGCGGACCGAACGGCTGCCCTTCGTGGCCGGCAAGGTCCACTACACGGCGCGGCTGGAGGCGGCCGTGGCGCAGGAGTGTGAGGCCGCCCCGGTGAGCCGAGTCGCCGCCCAGCGGAGCCTGCCGCCGGAGACGGTGCGGCGGATGGACAAGCGGGTGCTGCGGCGCTGGGCGGCCGAGCGCCCGCGCCAGCCGCTGCGCGACCTGGGGGTGGATGAGATCTTCCTGGGCAAGACGGTCAAGTTCCTGACCGTGGTCAGTGACCTCGAGACCGGGGAGCCGCTCTGGGTGGGCCGGGAGCGCAAGCGCGAGACCCTGGACCGGTTCTTCGCGGAGGCCTTGCCCCCGGCGCGGCGCCGCGCGGTCCGGGCCGCGGCCCGGCAGTTAGTGTTGCCCATGCCCGTTTACCGCGCCGCGTGAGATGACCGTGAGAACGAGGTGAGAAACGGAATGGCGCGCCCGGAGGGATTCGAACCCCCGACCCTCGGCTTAGAAGGCCGATGCTCTATCCACCTGAGCTACGGGCGCGTGCTTGGATTATCGCTACTTATGGGACGCCCAGCAACTTCCGAATGGCTGGTGTGCCCGGAAAATATGCCCGCGAGGAGTCTGGCGACATCCTCCAGGTGCCCCTGGCTCACAATCTGATAGCGATCGAACAGCGAGCGGGTCTGATCGACGGTCACGTTCTTCGCCACCCGCGCCGGCACCCGGCCGGGCGGGACGGGATGCTGGAACTCAAGACCTGCCACTGGGATCGATATAGTCCGGCCGCACCGCATAGGGATAGGGCCCTTCGATGGTGCGCCCCTCGGCGAAGCGGCGCAGGCTGAAGGCCTCGATGTCGACCGTCTTGGAGCACCCCTCCGTGATGAGCTCGGCCATGCAGGTGCCGACGGCGGGGGCGATCTTGAAGCCCGAGCCGCTGAAAGCCGTGGCGAGATAGAGGCCGTCAATCCCATCCACGCGGCCAAGGATGGCGTGGCGGTCCTGGCTATAGCAGTCGAAGGCGCGGTATCCCCGCGCGAGCGTGGCCCGCTCCATGGCGGGGATGCGCTGGGTAAGGATCCGCGCCCCCACGCCGGCCGCGTGCGGCGGGAGCCCCGTGCCGACGGTGTCCGGATCGATGTCCCACTCCTGGCACGGCACGCCCACGATGGTGAGGATGCCGCTCTCCGGCCGGAAGTAGCTGCCCATCACGTTGTCGATGAAAACCATGTGCGGATCGCGGAGCTCCGGCGGGCGCGTCACCACCGCCGTGTCGATGGCCTTGGGCCGCGCGGGCAAGGGAAGACCGATCTCGCGGCAGAGCCGCGGCGCCCACGCGCCCGCCGCCACCACCACCGCGCCGGCGTCGATACGGCCGGCGCTGGTCTCGACGCCGACGACGCGGCTCTCGCTCCGGACGATGCCGGTCACCGTGGTCCACTGGAGGATCCGGGCGCCCAGCTCCCGGGCGCGCCGGCCGAAGCCCTCGACCGTGTCCTGGGGATTGGCGTAGCCGCTGTCAGGCTCGTAGGCGGCGGCACCGAGGTCCTCCACGTTGGCGAAGGGCTGAAGGTCCTGGAGCTCCGAGGGCGTGACGGCGACCGTGTTGATGCCGATCCCGCGCAGCATCTCCACGTTCTTCCTGAGAGCCTCCGCATAGGGCGGTGCCACCACATTGACGAAGCCCGTGTGGGTGAACACCGGCGGCCCGCCCATCAGCTCCTCCCAGTGCGTGAAGACCGGGAAGCTGGCCCAGGCCAGCCGCGCGTCCCACTCGTTGGTGTAGTGCATGCGGACGAGGGCGCTCGACCGGCCCGAGGCGCCGCTCGCCAGCGCGCCCTTCTCGAGCAGCACGACCCGCTTGACCCCTCTGGAGGCAAGCGCGTAGGCGATGCTCGCTCCGTTGACCCCACCACCGACCACGACCACGTCCGCCGTCTCAGCCATCACCGCTCCTGTCTCTCGGGCCGCGCGCCGCCGCTGCCGCTCAGGTCCTCGAGCGGACGTGGCGGGGATCGAGGGCGTCGCGGAGCCCGTCGCCGAGGAAGTTGAAGCTCGTCACCGCCAGCGTGATCATCACCCCGGGGAAGATCGCCACCCACGGAGCCGTCGTGAAGTAGCTCTGGGCATTGTTGAGCATGTTGCCCCAGCTCGCCAGAGGCGGCTGGATGCCATAGCCGAGGAAGCTGATATAGGACTCAAGCAGGATGGCGCGCGCCACCGAGAGTGTGGCGGCCACGGCGATGATCCCCACCGTGTTGGGCAGAAGGTGCCGCGCCATGATCCGCGCCCCGGAGGCCCCGAGCCCCCGCGCGCCCGTCACGAACTCCTGCTCGCGGAGCGTGAGGATCTGGCCCCGCACCATGCGCGTCACGTCCATCCATGACGTGACCGCGATGATGACCGTCATGGAGGCCAGCGAGGGCCGGACGAATGCGGCCAGCGCCAGCAGCATGAAGATCGGGGGGAACGAAAGCATGGCGTCGGTGAGCCGGAGCAGCACCGTGTCCACCACCCCGCGGACGTACCCTGCCAGGATCCCCAGGACGGCGCCCACGATGACGGTCACGGCCATGGCGGCAAGCCCCACCGTCAGCGAGATGCGCCCGGCGTGAAGCAGGCGCGAGAGCACGTCGCGACCGAGCTCGTCGGCACCCAGGAGATGACCCTTGGCGAGGGGCCGCGCGAACTTGTGGGACATCTCGATCTGGAGCGGATCGCGCATGGCGATCGGGCCGGCGAAGATCGACGAGAGCACGAGGAGGGCGATCACCCCCGCGCTGATCACGGCGGGCCGGTGGCGGACGAAGCGCGCCCAGAAGATGCCGGCGAGAGCCTGCGGCGCGGCGGCCGGCGCGGGAGCCGCGGCTGCGACGACGGCCGCGCTCACGAGTGGCGCACCCGCGGGTCGATGGCCGCGTAGACGAGGTCCGCCACCAGATTGCCCAGGATGACCAGCGCCGCCGTGAACACCAGGATCCCCATGAGCACCGGGTAATCTCGGTAGCCGATGGAGTCCACGAAGAGCCGGCCCATGCCCGGCCAGGTGAAGATGGTCTCCGTCACCAGCGCGCCGCTGAACACCAGCGGGAGCTGGAGGCCGGCCAGCGTCACCAGCGGGATGAGCGCATTCCTGAGCGCGTGCTTGAGGATGACCCAGCCCTGCGACACGCCCTTGGCCCGCGCGGTGCGGATGTAGTCCTCGCCGATCACCTCCAGCATGGAGGCCCGCGTGTAGCGGCTCCACGTCGCCACCATGACCACGCCGAGCGTACCCGCCGGCAGGATCAGGTGGCGCAGACGGTCTGCGAGGGCGAACGGCGCGCCCACCGTCCCAATATTGCCGGGCGGCAGGGTGTGGAGCAGCTCCGAGAAGACGTAGATGGCCATGAGGCCCAGCCAGAAGGTGGGGATGGACAGCGCCACCATGGCCCCGAGGGTGGCCAGGTGGTCGAAGAGCGAGTACTGGCGGACGGCGCTTACGATCCCACTGGCCAGGCCCAGGAGCACGGCCACCGAGAAAGCGCTCAGCATGAGAATGACCGTGGCCGGGACCCGGTCGACGATCACCTCGAGAACCACCCGCCCGTCACGGTAGGAGCGGCCCCAGTTGCCGCTGAGGAAGCCCTTGGCCCAGGAGAGGTACTGGACGTGGATCGGCCGGTCGAGCCCGAACTCGTGGGTGATCCGGTCGAGATCCTCGGCGCTCATGGTGGGGCTGAGCGCGTAAATGGCCGCCGGCCCGCCCGGCGCCAGATGGAGGAGGGAGAACCCGGCGAGCGACACCAGGCAGAGCACCACGACCGCCTGGATCACCCGCCGCGCGAAGTACTGTCTCATCGCCGTGTCGAAGCCGGCGCGGCCAACGCCCCGCGCCGCGCTGAGAGACCTTCGATCAGGCCTTCCACCCCCACTCGTGCATGTTCCAGCTATTCGTCAGCGTGTTGCTGTTGGGCGTGTAGTTGACGATGCCCTGCTTCACGCCCTCGATGCGGACATAGCTGAAGATGGGCAGGTACGCGAGGTCGGTGCGGATCACCTCCTGGAGCTTGAGATAGATGGCGCGGCGCTTGGCGCGGTCAATCTCCCGCACGCCGTCCTCGAGGAGCTTGTCGACCGTGGGGTTCTCGTACTGGCTCACGTTCCGGCCCGAGCCCGTCTTGGCGGCGATGTACTTGCTGTGGATGCGGTTCAGGCAGTCGGGATCGTCGCCCACGGAGGCCTGGATCCCGACCAGCAGCGTCTCGAACTTGGACTTCACGTAGTACTCCCCCCAGATCACGGCGGCCGGCATGTTGGTGATCTGCATGTCCACGCCGATGGCCCGCCAGTTCTGCTGGACGAGCGCCTGCGTCTGCTCGCGGAGCTTGTTGCCCGCGGTCGTGGCGTTGGTGAAGGACAGGCGCACGCCGCCCTTGGCCCGCACGCCGTCGCCGCCCGCCTTCCATCCGGCCTCCTCCAGGATCTGCTTGGCCTTGTCGGGGTTGAACTCGTGCTTGGGCAGCTCGGCGTTGTAGGCCCAGGACGTGGGCGGCAGGTATCCTTCCACCGGCTTGGGCAGCCCGTAGTAGACCTGGTCGACGATGGCCTTCTTGTCCATCGCGAGGTAGAGCGCCTGGCGGACGGCACGCTCCTTGAACTTCGGGTTGCCGTGATTGAAGTAGATGTATTCCACCGAGGGCGAGTAGTGCAGGTGGATGGTCACGCCGGGGAGGCTCTTGGCCTCGTTATAGAACTCCGCTGAGATGCCCTGCATGCCCGTCACGTCCACGGCGCCGCCTTTGAACTGCGTGTACAGGACCGTGAGGTCCGGGATGTACTTGAAGATCACTCGCTCGAGGGCGGGCGCTCCCATGTGGTACGCGGGATTGGCCACGAGGAGGAGGTGGTCGCCGGCCACGCGGCTGCCGAGCCTGAATGGCCCCGTGCCCACCGGGCTCTTGGTGTTGAACTCGGCGGTGTTGGGATCGGCCACGCCCTCCAGGATGTGGGCGGGCACGATGTAGGTGTCGCCCCACGCCGTCATGAAGGGGGCGAAGGGCTCCTTGAGTCGGATCCGCACGGTGGACTCGTCAGGCGTCTCGACGCTCGCCACCTGATCGTGCCCCACCTTGCTGAAGGCCCCGAACTTGGGATTCGTGATCAGCTCGTGCGTGAATTTCACGTCCTTCGAGGTGAACGGCTTGCCGTCGTGCCACTTGACGCCCTTCCTGAGCTTTACTGTGTATTCGAGGCCGTTCTTCTGGATACCGCCGTTCTTCACGGTCGGCACCTCCGCCGCCAGATTGGGGAAGAACTGGGCCTTCTCGTCCACCCGCCACAGGCTGTCGAAGAGTCCGAAGTGGACACCGCGGTCCACCTCGATGTGAGGTCGGGCGGGGTTGAAGACGGTGGGCTCCTGGGACAGCGCCACCACGATCTGGCCGCCCTTCTTCGGGGTCTCGGCGGCGAGCACGGCGCCGGAGCGGATGATGGGGGCCAGCATCACGCCCGCGCCCGTCGTCGCGAGCAGTCCGAGCAACTCGCGCCGCGAGAGCGACGGAGAGCCGGGTCCGGGATCTTCGGGGCGAGCGTCGAGGTCGATCATGGCTCCTCCTTCGTCTCGGGTTCACAGCGCGGTGCGGCTCAGAACTCGGCTCCAGGGCGCCGAGCGGGTCGGACGCGACCGATACTGCTCCGTCGCCAGGGCGGCGTCAAGAGCGTAGCCAGCATTTGGCAGCACTACGAGGCCACGCGCGCGCGCGACCTCGAGGAGGCCGAGAGCGTAGAGAACATAACATTATGACTTCCGACGGAGCGCAGACACGTTGATCACGATCTCGAGCCATCGGCGGGGACGCGGCCCCGGTATCGGCGCAACCTTCGACGGTGTTACGAAGCCACGATCCTCGCCCATAGAGCGAAGCAGGCGCCGCGACGGACACAAGTACGGGGGTACCCAACCCACGGATATCAGCATGATCAACCGTCGCAGTTACAGGCTCCGTCTCTTCCGATGGCTCGAGCACCCACCATGAAGCCACGACGCACCGGCCTGCCCAATCCACACGTCATCGTGACTCTTGACAGCGGAAGTCATATCAACACCCATTCTCAGTCATGGCGCCCCGCGGCCCAGGCTCTTCCCTCCTTGTCACAGCTCTTCCTCTTGTCACAGCGCTGATAACGCCCCTCCCATCTCGGGCCGATCCTGCCAGAGCGCGCCGGAGCAGTCAAATCGGCGCCTCGACGCAGGGGGCGAGAGCTGTCAACCGGGGCGCCAGGCAGGGGGCGCCGTTTCCTCCGCGATCTGGTCGAGGCGAGTGCAGTACCCACTGGTCGATATCGCCACCTCCGCCAATGCTCCTAACTGATTCGCTTTGACCAGCTCCAGCAGCCGAGCCCGGTTCTTGGTAAACACCGTGGCGTTCCACACCGGATCGTCCATGTTCAGGCCCACAAACCAGCGGTACAGCAGGTTGTAGTCCAACTGCTCCATCAGCAACCGCTCGCTGCGAATCGTGTAGAGCGCCTGCAGCAGCGAAGCGCGCAGCAGTCGCTCTGGCGGGATCGACGGGCAGCCGGTGGACGCGTACAACTCGTCGAAGCGCCCACTCAGGCCCCGGCCAGCAGCTCTGCTGCCTTGAAGCACCGCACTACGTGATCCGGGGCGGGCCAGCTGTTGCCCGGGACCTGCGTGTGGCAGGGATTGCTGGCGTAGCGGCAGCGGGGGGCGAAGCTGCAATGATCGGGCGGGCTCGTGAGGCTGGGCGGGGAGCCCGGGATGACCTCCAGCCGCTGATGCCGGTTGCTGCCGTGTACCGTGGAGGCCAGCAGCCCCTCCGTGTACGGATGCCGTCGTTCGCGGATCACGCTCCCCACCGGGCCCGTTTCCACCAGCTGTCCCGCATACATCACCGCAAGGCGGTCCGATATCTCGGCGGCCGCACCGACGTCGTGGGTGACGAATATCATCGCCATCCCGAGCTCGCGCTGCAGTTCCCGCAACAGCAACAGGATCTGAATCTGCACGGTGGCATCGAGAGCGGTCGTGGGTTCGTCCGCCAGCAGCAGGCTGGGCCGGCAGCACAGTGCCAGCGCGATCATCGCCCGCTGGCGCATCCCACCGGAAAGCTCGTGGGGATAGGCCTTGAGGCGTTGCCTTGGCGAGGGGATCCGCACGCGTTCCAGCAGGTCCACGGCGCGCCGCTCCGCCTCGTGCTGCGTCACTCCCTCGTGCCGGATGATGGTCTCGGCAATCTGCCGGCCGATGGTATAGACCGGATCGAAGGCGATCATCGGCTCCTGGAAAATCATCGCCACCGTCTTGCCGCGGAGGTCGGCCAGCGCGCCCGGCTCCAGCGCAAAGATATCCTGCTTGTCGATGAGCACCCGCCCGCCAATGCGCACGCGCCGCGTGGGCAGGAGGCGCATCAGTGCGCGCAGCGTCACGCTCTTGCCCGATCCCGACTCACCGAGGATGCCCAGCACCTCTCCCCGGCGCAGGGTGAAGCTGACGCCGTTTACGGCGTATACGCTGTGCTCGGGCGATTCGAAGCAGACACTGAGTCCGTCCACCTCGACGAGCGAGGCCCCGTCATTTTGCGGGGACCCCGGAGCGGCCGAGTGTTCGGGAGAGGGGGAGCCGTTCATCGGGATGCTCTTTGCGCCAAGGGTGGAGTTACCATGCAGGCGACTTGCGGTGCCAATCGGTCGCCTGCTGGAAGGCGTTCCCCAACTGGAGCAACCGGGCCTCGGCAAAGGGCCGCCCGATGAGCTGGAACGCTACGGGCAGGCCGTTATCCGTAAAGCCGGCCGGCATGCTCAGCGCCGGCAGGCCCACGTAGTTAATGGTGCGCGTGCAGTGCGTGAGCCGCGCAATGACATCGCGGAAACCCGGGCCGGCCTTGACGTCGGTCTCCGCCAGGGTGGGCACCGGGAAGGACAGCACCGGTGCGTGCACAACGTCCACGTGCGCGAACACGCCCTTCATGAAGCGCTCCAGCACAACGGCCCGCAGGTCCAGGGCCTCCAGATAGCGCGTGGCCGGCAAGTACAGCCCCGGCTCGATCCGCGCCCGCACCTGGTCGGCGTAATCCTGTGGCCGGGTGCTCAGCCAGCGCCGATGCAGGGTGGCTGCCTCCGACTGCATCACCACCGCACCGAGCTCCCCAATGATGTCGTGATCGGGCACCTGGATTGGCAGCACCTCCGCGCCGAGCGACCGGAATACGGCCAGGCTCTGCTCCATGGCCCGGCGCACCTCAGGCGTGGCGAGGTCGTAGAAGTAGTTGGACGGCACCCCGATGCGCACGGGCGTGCCTTCCCGCTCCAGTTCCGTCTCGTAATCCGGCACGGGCTCGGCGCTGCAGGTGGAGTCCAGACCGTCCGGGCCGGCGATAATGCGTAGCAGCCGCGCGCAGTCGCGCGCGGTGCGGGCCAGCGGTCCCGCCTGGTCCAGGGAGAAGGAGAGCGGCATCATCCCATGCCGGCTGACGCGGGTCTGCGTGGGCTTGAGCCCGACCACCCCGCACATGGCGGCGGGCAGGCGCACCGAGCCCCCCGTGTCCGAACCAAAGGCGCCATAGACCAACCGGGCCGCCACCGCCGCGCCCGAGCCGCTGGAGGAACCGCCCGGGATGTGCTCGGCATTCCACGGGTTGCGGCAGTCGCCGTAGTGCACGTTGTGACCGGTTGGGCCGACCGCAAACTCGGCCTGGTTCAGCCGTCCCAGCACCAGCGCGCCGGCGGCTTCCAGGCGGGCTATGACGGTGGCCGTCGTATCCGGCACGAATCCGCGGCGGATCTTCGAACCGCAGGAAGACTCCCGCCCGCTGCGATAGAACATGTCCTTGTGGGCCAGCGGCACGCCGTGCAGAGGCCCCCGGCGCCGGCCCCGCGCCAGCTCGGCATCGGCCTGCGCAGCGGCCTGCAACACCGCATCCGCTTCGATGGCGATGAAGCAGTTGAGCCGCCGCTGCCCCCGCTCGCTGCGCTCCAGGCAGGCGCGCACCACCTCGAGCGACGATACCTGGCGGGACGCGATGGCCTCGGCCACCTCCACCAAGGTCATGGCGGTGAGTTCATGCTCCGTCATGGCTTGGCTCCTTCGCAGTAGCGGTGCAGCAGCGCCATGAACTGGCCGGGCTCGCTCTCGAAGGCCAGCTGCTGAGCGGCAGCGAGCACCGCTTCATTCTCGTGGTGCACCAGCCCGGCCAAGTCCTGCGCCTGCCTGGGCTGCAACCGGATATGTTGCAGCGCATCTGCCAGGGCGAGCAGCTGCTCTTTGCTGAAAGTCTCCGCTGGGCTCATGAGGATCGCCTCGATGCGCCCCTTGCGTCGGAGTCATTGCTGCCGCGCGCCAGGTGCGGCGGGGCAGGGATTTGCCCCGCGCGGCTGTGACCCGAGCCGGGGACGGCCATGTGGCAGGCCACCGCGTGCCGGGGCCCCCAGGCCCCGTCGGCCAACTCGGGCTCGCGTGTTCCGCACACCTCTTCGGCGTAGGCGCAGCGCGGACGAAAGCGGCAACCCGGTGGCGGGTCGATCGGGTTGGGCGGGTCGCCGGTCAGCGGCGGCTCGGTGGTGCGCCGGTCCGGGTCCATGGACGGCATGGCCGACAGCAGCGCCCGCGTGTAGGGGTGCAGGGCGGAGCGATAGATGTCCTCCACCGGCCCGACCTCCATCACCTTGCCCAGGTACATGATCATCACGCGATCGCTCAGGTACTGCACGACGTTGAGATCATGGGAGATGAACAGGTATGTCAGGTGCAGCTTGGCCTTGAGGTCCATCAGCAGGTTGAGCACCTGGGCGGCAATGGACTTGTCCAGCGATGACACCGCTTCGTCGAGAATCAACAGCCTGGGATGCAGTGCCAATGCCCGGGCGATGTTGACCCGTTGGCGCTGGCCGCCGGAAAGCTCGTGCGCGTAGCGCCGCACGAACGAATTGGGCTCCAGCCCGACCTGGGCCAGCAGCTCGCGGGCCAGCGTGCGGGCCTCCTGGCGCGAAAGGCCATGCACAATCGGGCCGAAGGTGATGGTATCCTCCACCGGCAGCCTGGGGTTGAGCGAGGAATAGGAGTCCTGGAACACCATCTGCATGTTGCGCCGCAGTTCGCGGATGCTGATGCCCGCGGCATCCCCTACGCGCCGGCCGGAGAAATCCACCTCGCCCCGGTCCGGATCGAGCAGTCGCATCAGCAGTCGTGCCGCGGTGGACTTCCCGCAACCCGATTCCCCGACGATTCCCAGCGTCTCGCCGGCGTCCACCGAAAAGGAAACGTGGTCGACCGCGTGCACCCACGACATGCGCTTGTGGAGCAGGCCGGACTTCAGAGGGAAATACTTGCACAGGTCGCGCACGGCCAGCAGGGGCTGCTCCGCTCCGCTGGCGCCGGAGGCCGCCACGCTGCCGCGGGGGGCACTGCTGGAGGGATCAAGATTCATGCCCGCACCGGTTAAAGCCGCATGTCCATGGCGCTGCGCAACCCGTCGCTCATCAGGTTGAAGCACAGCGAGGTGACGAAGATCATGACCCCCGGCAGCGCAGCGACGTAGGGGCTCACATAGATGGATTGACGCAGCGTGTTCAGCATCAGGCCCCACTCCGGCTCGGGCGGCACGACGCCCAGCCCGAGAAAGCTCAGCCCGGAGGCCAGGATGATGCTGACGCTGATCAGGCTGGTCGCGTAGATGAATACGGGGCCCACCACGTTGCTCAACACGTGCACGCGGATGACGGTGAACGTACCGGCTCCGCTCGCCCGGGCCGCTTCCACGAAATCGAAGGCGCGCACTTGCGTGGTCACGCTCTCGGTCACCCGAGTGACCGGCGGCACGAACACCAGGCTCAGCGAGACCAGGGCGTTCAGGATGCCGGCGCCCAGCGCCCCGGAAATGGCGATCGCCAGCAGTACCGAGGGAAACGCGTAGAAGACATCCACGATCCGCATGATGGCCATGTTGACCCGCCCGCCAACGAAGCCGGCGACCACCCCCAGCAACCCGCCCACCACCAGGGCGTTGAACACGGGCATGATGCCCATGAACAGCGATAGGCGGCCCCCATAGAGCAGCCGGGACAACATGTCGCGCCCCAGCTCGTCCGCCCCGAGCACGAATCCGGGCGTCCCAATCGGCTTGAGACGCTTGAGCATGCTCGCCTTGTACGGGTCGGCCGGAACGAGCCTGTCGGCGAACACGGCCGACAGAATGATCAGCAGCAGCACCACCGCGCAGGCGATGGTGACCTTGTCGCGTTTAAGGCGCTGGTACACCGTCTCCCAGTACCCCCGCGAACTCACCAGGGTCTGGGCGGCATCGATATCGGGCTTGGCGGCCCGGCTGGAGGCGTCGGGCATGGCCCTCTCCGGGCCGGACACGCGGGGGCGGTTCATCCCCGCCGGATGCGCGGATCGAACATGGTCTGGATGAGGTCCACGAACAGATTCAGCAGGACGAAGAACAGGGCCAGCACGAGGATGGTGCCCTGCAGCAGCGGCAGGTCCCGCCGGAAGATGGCGTCGTTCATCAGGAACCCGGCGCCCGGCCAGGAGAACACCGTCTCCACCAGGATCGAGCCGCCGAGCAGATAGCCCAGTTGCAAACCGATCACGGCCAGCACGACGGGCGCGGCGTTTTTAACCACGTGCCCAACCACCTGCCGGTTGAGCAACCCTTTGGCGTGGAGGGCCTGCACGAACTCCTGATTCAGAATCTCGGCCACGCAGGACCGTACGGTGCGGGCGACCACCCCCAGCGGGATCACCGACAGCGTCACCACAGGCAGCACCATGTGGCGCACGTGCAGCCAGTCCCAGGCCCAAGCCGAGGATCCTCCGGGCCCCATCCCCATGGCGGGCAACAGATTCAGCTCCACGGAAAAGAAAATCACCAGCACGATTCCCAGCCAGTAGTGCGGAACGCTCACCCCCGTGATGGCCAGGCCGGTGGCCAGCTTGTCCCAGGCGCGGCCCTGCGTGAAGCCGGCGATGCCACCGAGCAGCGTGCCGCCGCTGAATCCGACGAACGCGGCTGCCAGGGCCAGCAGCAGTGTGTTCAGGATTGCCGGGCCGATCTCGCCGGCCACCGGCCGGCCGGTGGCGATCGACGTTCCTAGCTCGCCGGTGGCGACGTGGCCCATCCAGATCAGGTATTGAATCGGCAATGGTTTGTCGAAACCGTAGGCTTGCCGCAGCCTTTCCACTACCTCGGCCGGCGCATCGGCTGGCACCACCGCATTCAGCGGATCTCCCGGCGCCAGATGCACCAGCATGAACACGATCAGGGTCACGCCCAGCGCGATGGGCAGCGTATAGAACAACCGCTTGAGGAGATAATAGAGCACAATGGGTATTCGTTGCGGCCACGTGCGCCGATGAGGCCGGCTCGCGGGACCCTATTGGGCCACTGTGACCGGGGTGAGGTCCTGGAACCAGTTGCGTGCCTGCACGAATCCTTTCACCTTTGGGGAGAGGGCGCGCGGGTTGAGGTCGTGGGCCACCCACACGAACAGCGCATTGTCCACCTCGTAGGTGTGCACCTCGGCCAGGTAGCGGTCGCGCTGCTCGGGATCGAACGACTTCTTGGCCTTTTCCAACAGGTCATCGAGCTTAGGATCGCTTAACCAGCCCCAGTTGACGCCGTCGGGCGCGTGCAGCGGACCGTAGACCAACCGCGTGAACGCACTGAAGGGCTCCTGGGTGGCGTAGCTGACGTTGATGGCATGTCCGCCGGGATTCGCCGGCGCCTTGGCTCCAGCCCGCCACTGATCCAGCAGGCTCTGCCACTCCATCACGACAAACTCCACCTCGATGCCCACGTCCTTGAAGTTCTGCTGGATGAACTCATTCATGGGCAGGGGTTGCATCTGTCCCGAGCCGCTGGCTGAAATCAGGATCTTGGCCTTGACCGGACGGCTCGGGCTATAGCCGGCTTGTGCCAGCAACGCCTTGGCCTGTGCCGGATCGTATTTCAGATCGAAGCTGGGACGGCCAAACCAGGGATCCCCCACCGGCATGTGGCCCTTGGCGGCCGCCATCAGCCCGCCGAGCAACTGAGTAAGCCCGGCGCGGTCCACCGCCAGGTTGGCCGCCTTGCGCACCCGGATATCGTTCCAGGGGGAGTCGGGCAGCCGGCTCAGGTGATAGGACCAGATGTGCGGGTACACATTGGTGATGATCTGCATGCCGGCGGACTTCAGCCGCGGCACCGCATCAGGCGAGGGCGCCTCGATCCAGTCCACCTGCCCGGAGAGCAGGGCGGCGGTGCGCGTGGTGGCTTCAGGTATGGGAATCAGCACCAGCTTATCCGCCTTGGGCACGCGCTTCTTGTCCCAGTAGGCCGCATTGCGCGCCAGCTCGGCCCGCTCACGCGGTGCCAGCTTGGTCAGCTTCCAGGGGCCCGTCCCCGACGGCTCGAAGGCGAACTTGCTCCAGTCCTTGCCCGTCTTGGCCCACTGTTGGGGGCTTGCGTAGACGATGTAACAGATCTGGAAGGGGAAGAAGGCGTCGGGCTCGTTGGTGGTGAACTCCACCGTGTACGTGTCTACCTTGCGGTAGCTCTTCACCGAAGGAATGCGGAAGTTGACCAGCGACGCCTGCCGCGCGTCGTACTGGGGCGAGTCCTTCTTGAACAGCTTGTCGAAGTTGAAGATCACCGCGTCGGCCGTGAACTCCGATCCGTCATGGAACTTCACGCCCTTGCGCAGATGGAACGTCCACTTGGTCTTGTCCTTGGCATCCACCGCCCAGGACTGGGCCAGGCCGGGGACAAGGCCGGTGGGCTTGTCCGACGAACTCAGGTCCCAGTTGATCAGCGCGTCGTAAATCGTGTAGCCGATGAATCGGAAACCTTCGAATCCATTGTCCGGCTGGCCGAACGTCACCGGAACATTGGCAGCCGTCATGCCCACCCGCAGCACGGATTCCGCGTGGCCGTGCCCAGGCAGCCACGTCAGAAGAAGGGCCAACAGCCCTACGACCGCAACTCGTCTGTTCATTATCGATCTCCCTTGATCGGTCGGATACGGCGAAGAAGGCAGGGAACTCGACGTCCCCTGGATAGCTCGAAGCGCACCCTATCAGCATTCTCCCCCCAGAACAAGGCGCCGCTGAGCGTAGCCATCATTAACGGAGTCCCCGGGGTCGGGCCCGCGGCCCGAGGGCGGCCGAGCCGGGCGTGGGCGTGGGCGTGGACCTGACATAAAACCCATTCTCGGTCATGACCCGCCTCGCTCGAGGGTCTTCCCCCCTTGTCACAGTCCCTGCCGAGTCTCCATTTGACACGGGGCCTGTTTGGGCAGACCCTCGGGCGAATCGGGCGACTCCCATGGCAGGGGAGCGGGCAGCTGCCCGCAGGCGGTGCGTGCAGGTTCCCAGCGAAAGGAGCTTCGTATGCCTCGAGTTCAACGAGCCAGGAAGAGTTCACCGTCCGTCACCATTCGCCGCTCCCGGGGCCGGGTCATGCCCAAGATCCCCGTCAGCCAGGACCAGCTCGACGCCCATCCCGACACGCTCGATTTCCGGGACAAGATGTATGTGCCCACGCTGGTCGAGGTGCCCACGCGCATACCGCTCGAGCAATACCAGGCGTACTACAAGAACAAGAAGGTGCCTGTGCTGGACCAGGGCAAGGAGGGCGCCTGCACCGGTTTCGGCCTCGCCGCCGTGGCCAACTTTCTCTTGCAGCAGCGGCGCGTCGTCCCGGATTCCACGCTGGTCAGCCCGCGCATGCTGTACGAGATGGCCCGCCGCTATGACGAATGGCCGGGCGAAGCGTATTCCGGCTCCAGCGCCCGCGGCGCGATGAAGGGCTGGCACAAGCACGGTGTGTGCGCCAAGACGCTCTGGCCCTACGACGCCAACAAGCCGGGCGGCACGTTGACGCACCCCCGGGCGCTCAACGCGGCCGGGCGGCCGCTCGGCGCGTATTTCCGGGTCAACCACGAAGAGATGGTCGCCATGCACAGCGCCCTGGCGGAGGTCGGCATTCTCTATGCCACGGGCACGGTGCATAAAGGCTGGGGCCAGATCGGCGCGGACGGCGTCATTCCCTTCACCGTCGAGGCCCTGGGCGGCCACGCCTTCGCCATCGTCGGCTACGACGAGCGGGGCTTCTGGATCCAGAATTCCTGGACCGAGACGTGGGGCAAAGGCGGCTTTGCCTTGATCACCTACGACGACTGGCTGGCCAATGGCACCGATGTCTGGGTGGGCCGTCTCGGCGCGCCCGTGATCTTGACCCAGCCAAAGAAGAACACGAAGGGGTACGCCAGCCTGAGCACGAGCTCTGATTTTTCCTTCACCGATCTGCGGCCGCACATCATCAGCGTGGGCAATGACGGCTTCCTCCGCCCTGACGGTACGTTCGGCACCACGGAGGCCGACGTGAAAACGCTCTTCGCACAGGATCTGCCCCGCATCACGTCGGGCTGGGCCAAGAAGCGGTTGTTGCTCTACGCGCACGGCGGGCTGGTGGGGGAGAACGATGCGCTGCAGCGCGTCGAAGAGTATCGCAAACCGCTGCTCGAGGCGCAGGTCTATCCGCTGGCCTTTATCTGGAAGACGGATTTCTTGACCACGTTGCGAAACATCCTGCAGGACGCGCTGGCCCGCCGCCGCCCGGAGGGCCTACTGGACGCCGGGAAAGATTTCATGCTCGACCGCCTCGACGACACGCTCGAACCGCTGGCCCGGGAGGCGGGCAAGCCGCTCTGGAGCGAGATGAAGGAAAACGCGCTGCTCGCCACGACGCAAGACAAAGGCGGCGCCCGGCTCGTCCTCACCGAGCTGGCCAAGTTGCTCGCGGCCGACCCGGCCTGGGACATTCATGTGGCCGGCCACAGCGCCGGGAGCATCTTCATGGCGCCCCTCGTACAACTCTGGTGTGGCAAGGGGACGATCGATAGCGGGCCCACGAAAGGCCTCACCGGGCTGGGCGGCAAGATTGCCTCGCTCACGCTCTGGGCCCCGGCCTGCACCATGGACCTGTTTGACGAGGCCTACCTGCCCTCGATCCAGGACAAGTCGGTCAAGCGGTTCTCTCTCTTCACCCTCAAGGACGCGGCAGAGCAGGATGACGATTGCGCCAACATCTATCACAAGTCGTTGCTCTATCTCGTCTCCAACGCCTTCGAGGACAAGTCCGGGCTGTTCTTTGCGGACGGTGAGCCATTGCTGGGGCTGGAGCGGTTCATCATCGACCAGCGGGACGTGTTCCAGGTTCCCACCGAGACCGAGGTCAAGAAGACAAACCCGCCGATGGTCCCGCTCTTCGGTGTGCCGGCGGCCCAATGGGTCCGCAGCCCGAACGGGCTGCCCGAGGGGGAATCGGCCAACGCCTCGCACGCCCGGCATCACGGCGATTTCGACGACGACAAGGCCACCGTGCTCTCGACCCTCGCCCGCATCACCCTCACCCGCGGCGGAGTCGGCCAGGCGGCGGTCGAATTCGCGCCTTCGGCCTCCACGCTGCGGGATCGTCGGCGGACGCTGGTGTAGGGCGGCGGCTGAAATTCGTTCCCGATTGGGTCGGCCACGAGCGGAACTACCTGCGGGGGTCCTTCACCGGGACCCGCCCTCCGGGTCGGCGAGGAGGACATCCGCCGCCTTCTCGCCGATCATGTAGACCGCGCTGGCGATGAAGAAGCCCGGGATCCGCGGGAACACGGAGGCGTCCGCCACGCGCAGGCCGCGTGTACCGTGCACCCGGAAGTCGGAGCCGAGCACGCCGTCTCGCTCTCTCGCTCCGATCGGGCAGGTGCAGGAGGCGTGGTGCCCCCAGGCGTTGTTGCGGATGAAGTCCTTGATCTCGTCGTCCGACCGGACGTGCGCGCCGGGCACTTCCTCAGCGCCGATCAGCCGATTGTGCTGGATGCCCCTGGTCACGCTGCGAGCGAACTTGACGGCGTCGACCACCGAGTCGAGATCCTCTCCCGCTGAATCGCTGCCCTCCTCGAAATACCGGAAGTTGATGGCCGGTGTCTCGCGCGGATCCGCGGAGCGCAGCGTCACCTCGCCCGCCCGATTGTTCGTGTGCGCCTTGACGATCGTCCAACTCAGATAGTTGAGCTGCTCGGCCAGGGCCCGCGAGTAGCCAGGGAAATAGCCCTGGAACCGCCCCAGCAGCGCCATGCAAAACAGGTCCGGGAGCGGCCTGGTCGAAGCGGAGCGCTTGACGATGCCGAGGACCGCTCCGTTGGTCGCGTACACGCCTTGCCCCCGGTCCGCCCACTGACGGTAGTGAGGATCACCCTTCGCGAACGTGGCGCCCTTCAGCACCTCCCACTGGTCGAAGTTCATCCGGTTCACCACGCTGACCTCGTAGCGGTCCTGGAGGTTCTTGCCCACGCCGGGAAGATCCACCCGGACGTCGATCCCGTGGCGCTGCAGCGTCTCTCGCGGACCAATGCCGGAGAGCATCAGCAGCTGCGGTGTATTGAAGGCCCCGCCCGCCAGGATGACCTCCCGCGAGGCGCGGACCTCGCGACGCTCGCCCCCTCCGCCGCTCGGTCGGCGGTGCGCGCGGTAGAGCCGTTCACCGCGGAGGTATTCGACCCCGATCGCCCGGTTCTGGTCGTCGAGCAGCACGCGGGTCGCCAGCGCGTTCAGCTCGAGCTTGAGCCGGCCGGGATATCGCCGTGCCGTCTCGAGGACGCGCTCCCGCGAGCCCATCCGCGCGTGATGGCGGGTCGTAAGCGGCATGTACCCGATTCCGACGGCATTCTCTTTCACCAGCCGCCAGTCGTTCAGGTCGAGCTGCCCCTGCACCAGCCAGCGCGCGCCCCGGAGCGGCTGCCCATCCTGCAAGAGGACTTCGTGGGCGGACTTCTTAATCACCTTGATCAGGGCCCGGTCGTCGAGCATGGACTCGGGGATTGCCTTCTCGGTGTGTAGCCACCCCTTCCAGCCGTGGCGCGTGGGGTCGATGCCGAGCTTGGCGAGCCATCGATACGGCCATCGGTGCTGGCAGTTCTCCAGCCGCTGGAAGTAGGTGCGCATGTGCCCGGAGTCCCACGAGCGGTCGCCGGTGAGGCTCGCGATATCGTCCCAGTCGGCGTCGTGCGGATAGAGCATGATCATGGCGTTGTGGGCGGTGCAGCCCCCCAAGGTCCCGGCCCGCGGATACAGAACCCCGTCGACGCGCTTGCCATCCCAGGTCTCGCGGTACTTGGGGTCCCGGCGCTGCAGCGGGTCGCTGCCGTAGTGGCGGACGAAGAAGTTCCAGCTCAGCGCGTCGTTTTCAGCTGCGAAGCCGTGGAACGCGGGAACGTCATAGTCGTCGGGCAGCCGGTTTCCGCCGGGATCGACCGGATCGCCGCCGGCGAGCTGCTTCGGGTCACCGCCCGCCTCGAGCAAGACGACCGAGCGTCCGGCCTCGGCAAGACGCGCGGCCACGGTCCCGCCGCCCGCGCCCGAGCCCACGACGACGTACTCGCAGTCGGCCTGACCGGTGGCCTGCACGCTAGAGGGTCTTCAGGAACTCGATCAGGGCCCGCTTGTCTTCATCGCTGAGCCCGGGCTCCTCCTTGAAGGCATCGGTGCCGAAGTAGTGGCCGCGGTTCACGACGAGGTCCGGGCACTTGCTCAGCTTGAGCAGCCGATCGCCCAGGTTTGCGAATTTCTTCCGCGCTTCGTCGTCGGTGGCCTGCGGCGGGAGCGTCTTCAGATCGCGATCGATGTGGATCAGCAGCTTGAGAACCTCTGCACCGTGCTTGATCTGCTCGGCGTGGTTTCCCCCGTCCGGCAGCAGCTCGAGGCTACCCAAGAGACTCACCGGGGTGCCCGCGGGGATCGGCCCGATCTCGACACCGCCTTCGCCGAACAGCCAGGGGGCGAAACGATGAAGCGGTCCGAGCAGCGGCCGCAGGAAATCGGGGAGATAGCCGCCCGCCACGCGCAGGTAGCTTCGCGCCGTCGTGCGGTCGATGACGCCGGGGATCTTGGCGCCGAGCACGGGGTCCTTGTCCCGCTTCTCCGGCCACAGCAGCTGTTCGATCGAGTCATTGAAGGACCGCATCCGGGCCTCCACCGACGGGCTTTCCTCGAACTTCCCCACGGTGTTGTTCTGGAGGAATGGAGCCGTCGACCAGAGGCTGATGAGCGAGGCGGGCCGCGTGTAGCCGCGCCCACCCGCCGGCATCGTGTACGGCCGCGGCTCGCCCGTGAACGGGTCGTACACCGTGATCGTCCCCACCGACGGAAGGTCCTTGTAAGACTTCGACGAGAAGTTGTCCCAGATGTTTCCGCCGATGGCGTTGGTCGCGAGCGGGCTGCAGGCGTTGGTCTCGAGAAGCGTGACCGGCACGCGGACATCCGTGGACAGGAAATTGTCGGTCAGGAAATCGTCCGCCAGCACGATCTGCCGCATTTGCTGCTTGTACTCATCCGTTTTCGTCCACTCCCAGTAGCGAAGCCAGCAGCCGAGATAACCGGGGCCGGCGCACCCGCCGGGATCGAGCCCCACCGCGGGCTCGGGGGCTTTGTTCGAATGGCAGCGGGCGCAGCGCTCCGCGAACACCGTCTTGCCGCGCTTGAGCGTCGCCTGGTCCTTCGTCAGGTGCGCCCCGCCTCCGGGAGCATCCTTCAGATAGTGCGGCGTGGCGCTCTTGAGGAAGAAGAGAGCCATGGCCGGCGTCTGCGCCTCGGTCGCCAGCCAGTACGCGGAATTCTTGCGCGCAACGTCGATCCTGATGGGCGTGATCGGCGTCCCGCCTGCTAAGGCATTGAAGTGCAGCAGCCATTCCTCGCTGAACAAGCCGATATTGAGATACACGCGGTTGAGCGCTCCCACCGCACCCACGGAGTCAGACCCGTCTTTGAGGACGTGGGGCGTCAATACGGTATCCGGCTTCTGGAAAAACTCCGTCAACGGTCCTTCCTTGACGAAATCGTTGAACTGGCTGTTGTTCAAACCGCCGCCCGCCAGCGTCTCCTTGCCCCAGCGCTTGGCGATCCCCAGGCGCGCTCCCAGGTTGTACACGGCGTTCATGGAGCGCGGGTTGTTGATGTAGTCCGTCGAGACCAGGGACGTGTCGAGGGTGCCGGGTCGCGAGCTGTGAAGCAGCTGGTACATGTAGTTGGATTGCTCGTACTTCCAGGTGAAGATGCGGTCGACCCAGAAGTACTGCGCGCCGACGTTCGAGCTGAGATCCTCCCACTTCGGGTTCTCCGGGTCGGCGGGCGGCTTGACCGGGTTCGGTCCCACGTGGCAGAACCCGCACGACATGCCGACGCGATAGGGCCGGATCAGATCCTTCGAGAAGTAGTACTTCTCGTCGTTGTAGTACTTGTCCGCGTCCCACTTCTTGGCCGCCGCCTCGTTGAAGTCTGGATTCGGAAAGAGCCGCAGCCCGACGATCCCGGTCGCGTATCCGTAGAAGGATCCGACCGGGAGATTCTTGCCGCGCGCGCCGATCGCGACCCCCGGATACTTCTTGTCGTTCTCAAAGGGGTCCGGGGGACAGCCGGCGCTGCGCTTGTCGAGCCACAGGCCGTAGCGCTGGGGATCGGGGCCTGTGGGCTTCTCGAAGCAGGGCTCGTTGACCAACCCGAAGTAGGTCCAGCGGTTGTCCCGGTTGCCCTTCAGGCTCTTGTGCGAAGACAGGATCTTGAGAAGATCGAAAGCGCCGAAGCTCTTGATCGAGATGACGTCCCAGAAGCGGTCGTTGCCTCCCGTCCACACGATCCACGTGTTGCGTCCCTGCTCTTCCTGGAGTGTCAGGGTCACGCCGCCATCCATGTCGTGGAAGTAGGGCTCGCCAGCCGCAGGAAACGACGCGGCAGTCCTGCCCGCGCGGCTGGCCTCGTCGAGGACGTGTTCCGCCTGGTCCTTGCTGCAGCTCGCGAGGAGGAGGAAGAAGAGAGGCAGGACAGTGCCAGTCATGCGCAGGTGGCGTCCGGTCATAGTGGTCTCCCTCTTCGCTGGTCGGCGGCCCCTTGCTCACGCGGGAACGAACCCGCGCCGTATCCTCTCCCAGTGCTCGCGAGAATGTCAACCGGCAAAAGGCGCGACCAGGAGGTGCCGGCGAGACATAGATCCTGTTAGAGCGTCTTGAGAAACTCGACGAGTGCGCGCTTGTCGGCATCGGACAGGTTCGCGCCATACAGGTGACCGCGGTCCTCGACCAGATCGGGGCACGTGCTGGCGGACAGCAGAGCCGCGATCAGGCTCTTCCGGATCTCGTCCTTCGCGGGTCTGGCAGCGAGGTTGAACATGTCGAGCCGCTTGGCCGCGGCCTCGGCCAGGGCGGCGTTGACGGCGGGAATCAGCCTGAGCAGATTGCCCAAATTCGGGTCGATATTCGCCAGGAGGTTGATCGGGGTGCCCTTGGGAATCGGGCCGATCTCGAGAACACCCTTCCTGCACAGGGGCTTGAGCAGGTCGGGGACGAAGGACTCGGGAATTCTGATGTAGCTGCGGTCGGTCGTCGTCGAGATGGACCCCGTGCCGTGGCGCCGTTCGGGCCACAGGAGCTTCTCGATGGCGTCGTCGAAGGCGCGCAGGCGACCCGAGACCGATGGATCAGCGGTGAACGCGCCCAGCGAGTTGTTGTGCAGGAAGGGCGCGGACGACCACATCGAGATCAGCGAGGGCACCCGGTAGTATCCCGGCCCATGGGCGGGCACCTTGAAACTGTAGGGTTTCGACGCGTCCGTCGGATCGAAGGTCTCGATGTCCCCCACCGAGTCCAGGGTCTTGTACGTCTCCGACGAAAAGTTGTCCCAGATGTGCCCCGCCGTGGCGTTGGTTGCGAGCGCCCGGCACGCATTGGTCTTGATCCGGGACACCCGATATCGCCTGTCGGTGGACAGGAAGTTGCCGTCCCTGAAATCCGGGCGCATGACGGACTCGCGATGCCACTGCGGCGCCTCGACGCGCCCGGCCGCGGTCCCTGCCGGAGGCTGCTTGCTCGAATGGCAGGCCGCGCACGTGTCGGCGAACACGATCTTGCCGCGATCCATCGTCGCCGTGTCGCGTGTGATGTGCTCGCGGCCGCCGGGCGCATCCTCGAGATGCATCGGCTTGATCCGCGTGAAGAACTGGGCGATGTTGCCGACCCGGTCGTACGTCGCCTGCCAGTAGACAGAGTTCGTGGAGGCCTGCGCGACGCTGAAGGGACGCTGCGGCCTGAGCCCGAGCAGCAGATCGTGATCCGTCAGCCACTGCTGAGAGTAGAGCCCTTCGTTCACGTAGACGCGCATGACGGCGTCGGCGACGCCGACCGAGTCCGCGCCGTCCTTCAGGATGTGCGGCACCTTCCGCGTCCCGCCGCCGGCCACCCGCTCCTCGACCGCCGCGGCGAGCCGGGCCTCGAGGCCGAAGAGGGCATTGATCGCGCTCGGATTGTTGATGTGATCATTGGCGGAGCGTGACGTGTCGGAAGTGCCCGGCGGCTGGGCGTTGAGCATCTCCCACAGGAAGCTGCCCGGCTGCGAGCCGGTGGCGAAGACCTTGCCCTCGCGGAAGTACTGATTACCGATGGCGGAGGCCAGGTTCTCCCACCTCGGGTTCTCCGGATCAGCGGGAGCGTTGAGCGGATGGGGCCCGACGTGGCACAGGCCGCACGTCACGCCGACGCGGTACGGCCTGACGAGCTTGGGGTCGTCGAAATAGCTCCGGTCAGTGTAGTAGCGATCGGGATCCCAGGACTCCCTGGCCCTGTCGTCGAAATCGGGATTCGGATAGATGCGGAAGCCCATGACGCCCGAGGATCGCCCGTAGATTTTCTCGTCGATACCGGGTGGAGCCGGCGCGACTCTCTCGTCCAGCCACAGGCCGTGCGCGTCGGGCGCCCCGGCCATCCGGAAACCGGGCTCGTTGACGAGTCCCATCGCCGCGAATCGACGTGGACGCGTGCGCGAGTCGAGCGTCTTGAGCAGGTCGACGATGCCGTATCCCTCACGGGCGATGCGATCCCAGAACACCTGGTTGCCGGCGGTCCACAGGATCCAGGTGTTGCGGCCCTTGATCTCGTCCTCGGTGAGCCGGATGCCGCCGTCCATCCGCCTGAAGACATCCTCGGCGGCCTGGGGAAAGTCCGCCGCGGTCAACCCGGCGGCCTTGGCGTCATCGGGTGGATATTGTGGAGAGCGGCTGCAGGCGGCGACAAAGCAAAACAGAGAGGCTGAAGCAAGTGCGGAGAGCCTGCGGTGGAGCATGTCTCCCTAGTAGCCTGGATTTCCACGGACCGGGATTCGCCTAAGATTCGGGCCCATCGCCGCCAGTGTCTCACGTCGTCAATCGAAGCGGCACTCCGTTTCCACCAGGGAACCTTGGAGCGTAGCCGGCATAAACGGTGTCCGGTGTGGCCCAGGCCGGGGCGGGGCCGTCGGGTGGGGCCGTGCGTGACATAACCTGTCATCCTCGGACGCGCGCCGCCTCCCAGGAGTTATGGCACAGCTTCGTGGCGTGTTCGACTCGCGGTTGCAGTCAGCCTCGCCGCTGTGTGTCTTTACGCGTCGTTTTTCGCTGTCGCGAACATTTACGGCACGTGAGATCGCCAACGATTTCACTCGCAAGCGTTCACTTCAGATCAGCACTTCGAGGCACAAAGGCCGTCTAACTCGGGATTAACCCGCGCCTAGCCAGCCGGCGGGACGCCGGCGCTCCGTCCCGTCGTGAATTTCTGCAGGGTGATGCCAACGACGACGAGCGACGCGCCGAGACCGAACAGCGACGCCGCGAGATAGACACCGCCGAGATGCGGCAGGTCGAACACGAACGCCTTGAGAACGGCCGCCACGAGCAGCGCGAGCGCCGCTCCGCGCGCAGCGGGCCAGCGAATGAGGAAGCCGAGGATCAGAAGGCCGGTGGCGATCAGCGCCCAGGTGACCGTGTACCAGACGTTCTCCCCCGCCTGCGAAGTCGCGAAGTCGAAATTCAAAGCGCCGTTCGCGGAGTGGAAGCTGTTCGCGATCATGATGTTGATCAGGAACCAGAGCTCGAAGAGCCCGGCCACGGAGAAGATCCGCTGCAGCACGGGAATGTCGAGGCGAATGAGGTACGCCGCGGCGAACATCGCCAGGCCGCAGACGACGTAGACGGTCCAGAAGACGTACAGGTCGGAATCGAAGGCCAGACGGAAGAACACCACCACAGCCGGTCCGGTCGCCCACACCACCAATACGGGATGACGGAACCGCGTGAAGGTCCAGACCAGCGCCGCGACCTCAATCGCCCAGAGGGCGACGAGCCATCCCTCCGGCAACAGCATGGGAAGGGCGACGTTGAAGCACGCCAGCGTGAGCGATGCGAGCAGCGTGATGCGCGGCTCGCGCGGGTCGAACTTCAGGGCGCGCCACAACAGAACGGCCATGACCACGCCCTCAGCCAGCGGCACCAGGCCGATCAACCAGCGATGCTGCGCGTCGACGGCGGAGCGCGTCATCCAGGCGATGACGAACATGAAGAGACTGGCCAGACCCGCGGCGATGGACGGATCGAGCGAGGCCTTTGCTCGCGCGCCGAGCGCCAGCGGATAGGCGACGAAGAGGAGGTACGGCACGACGGCGATCGCCAGCAGCGTCCAGACCGAGTACTGCGCCCATTGCGCCGGCGAGTACGCGGTAATGACCATCGCCACGAAGAACGGGACGGCCAGAATGGCAAGCACGTGGTGCTCGGAAACCCAGGCCACCGCGAAGAGCGCGGCGAAGAGGAGGGCGTGCAAGGCGATCAGCATCCACAGCGGCGGATGGAGCGTCATCAGCGTGACGCACGACAAGGCGATGGCGATCGCGGCGACGATCGGCCTTCCGTGTCCGATGGCGACGACGAGAACGGCCGCCAGCATCACAAGCATTGCCATGATGATTGCGCCCCACTGCTGCGGCTCGCGAATGCCGATCCCGATGAAAACGCCGAAGAGCAGCCCCGCGAACGGCGTGACCTTGGCGAGATAGAGCGCGATGAAGAGCGCGAGCCACAGCAGCAACCACCGCCACGACGCGTGCGTGTACGAGACGCGCAGCCAGACGATGAACGTGATCAGCGTGGCGGCGCCGCCCGCCGCGTGCAGCCACTTCGGACCGCCGCGCCAGACGATCGCCAGAAGCCCGGCGTCGACGATCAGCAGGAACGCGAACAGGACGTTGTACTGTGGGCCGTAGTTCAGATGCGCCGCAACGTAGACGGCGAAAAGGAGCGGGAGATGCGCGGCCGCGGCGGCGATCCATCGAACCCCGGCCGGACAATCGTCCGGCCGCCCGTACCAGAGCGAAACGGTCCCCACCACCGCGAACACGGCAAAGATCCCCGCGGCGAGCGGCAGAAGACCGACGTTGATCGCCTGCAGCGCCCATCCCCATTCGTAGAGCGCCGTCAGGATGACGCTCAGCGCGCTGAGCAGCCACCAGCCTTTCCGCGCGGCAAGCCAGGCGATGCCGATGTTGAGGGCCAAAAGGCACGAGAAAACCGCGAGCGGATAGTTCTCGGTCGAAGACAACAGGAAGGCGCTGACGAAACCGCCCAGCAGGCCGAGGATGGCGACGAACATCGAACCGCGGCGCGTGGCGAGAGCCACCGCGGCCGCAGTGACCAGCAGCATCCCGATGAACGCCACCACCAGCGGGACGAGCGCCCACCGCGCGTGCATCGCGTAGAGCGTCGCGTAGAGAATTCCGATCCCCGCGGCGTCGAGCGCGTTCGCGGTTACGCGGTACTTCGCCGCGATCCATCGCTCGGCAACGACGACCAGCGCGACTCCGGTGCCGAGTCCGAGTCCGGCGCGCAGCCATGGATGTCCGTCCGAGGAGCGGAAGAGGAACACCGCCGCGAGCACCAGCGCGATGCCGGCAGCCCAGGAGAAGAAGTGGACGCCGATCGACGTCCACTCGCTCTTCGTCGGCGGGTGATGCGTGGCCGGGTAGTCGCTCATAGCGTCTTCAGGTACTCGAGCAGCGCGTTCTTGTCGCCCTGCGGCAGGTTCACGCCGTACTCATGTCCCATGTTTCCGTTGGAGCGCCAGTGCACGTCGTACGGCGTGCCGACGTACTTCACGGTGTCCCACGATGCGCCGAGGCGCTTCGCCTGCTCCTCCAGCGAGATGAAGCCGACGTTGAGCGGATCGTAGACGTCGTAGCCGCGATAGAAGACCTGCGGCCGCTGCGCCGCGGGCGTGAGCAGATCGCGCAGCGTCGGCACCGACCCGTTGTGCAGATACGGCGCGCGCAGCCAGATGCCGTCGAGGAACGCGGCGATGTAGCCGGTCGGGCTGGCTTCCACCAGACCTCTGCGCTCGATACCGAAGGCCTTCACCACCTCGTTCGCCCGGATCGCCGCATCCTTGTTCCAGCTCTTGATCCGTTCGATGTCGGTGCCGACCTCTTCGACCGGCACCACCGTGCCGGTGCGCTCGCTCCAATGGCAGCGCGCGCAGTTCGCATCGAAGACCGCCTTCCCCGCGCTTGCTTTCGCCTGGTCGATGGGGAAGGGGAACTTCGGCGCCTGATACTCATCGAGGTACTTGTTCAGCCAGCGCACCTCGTCGAGGAACACCTGATTGCTGCCGGGCGCCGCGCCGAGGAGTCCGAGGGCGGAGTCGATGATCACGGAGTTGGCGTCCCAACTGTCGCCCGCGAAGTTCATGCGCGTTCCCTGGCGCGTCTTGTACTTCTTGATGTTCCAGATCGACGGCATGTCGGTGGGGCCCAGCGTGTCGTCCAGCGGCGAAGTGGTCAGGAAGTACTTCGTGAGGTTCATGGCGTCGTCGCGGCCGCGGCCCCAGTCGGGCCACTTCGGCAGGCCGTGGAGGTAGATCCAGGCGAAGCGCGGCCCCCGCTCGAGCAGACGCTTCCTGGTGGCCGGAATCAGCACGAAGCGGTAGATCTGCTTGTCGATCCACGACAGGTTGGCGTCGAGGTTGATCTCGTTCATCAACGTGCCGGAGTTGAACCGCGGATCGCCGGCGCAATCGACGAGAAAGCGGAAGAACGCCTCGAGATTGAAGGTGTGATTCGGGCCGGTGGGGACGAACTTCGGATTGTCGTTCGGCGACAGGCGATAGCTCGCGACGTGGCACCCGGCGCAGTTGTTGGCCACGCGCTCGAAGCCGATGGTCTTCTTGGTGAACCCGATGGGCAGTTCCTTCCCCATTTCCCACGCCACGCCGAACGAGGCGTAGCCGTTGGGGCCGGGAAGCTTGTCGGGGAAGACGCGCGGAAGGACGTAAAGGATCCAGTACGGGATGCCGGCGTTATCCTCCGCACCGATGGAGCCGTACATGAAGCGTTCGTCCGCGGTGTTGAAGGGCGGCTGCGGCACCACGCGGAAGAACTTGTACCAGCCGAACCATGCGCCGAACGCAAGGACCACGAAGAGCACCACAAGCGTCATTCGAAGCGTCCGTGTTCTTTCAGGCGTCCAGGCGATCATGCGTCGCTCTCCTCAAAACGTTTTCATGTACTCGACGATCGCGTCTTTGTCCGCGGACGGCAGGTTCGCGCCGAAAGTGTGGCCGCGGTTCGATTTGGTCGGCTTATTGGTCTCGTAGACGGTGAACTTGCGTCCCTTCTCCTCCGGCACGTCGCTGATGAAACCAACCCTCACCGGGTCGAGGACGTCATAGCCGCGGTAGAACGTGGGCCGCCGCGTCGGCGGATCGAGGAGCTCGCGCAGCGTCGGCACCGATCCGTTGTGCAGGTACGGGCCGCGCAGCCAGATGCCGTCAAGCGGCGCGTTGGCGTAACCGGCCGTCTTGCGGAAATGGGTGAATCGATACGGCGTGCCGGCGTAAAGGGTGTTCTGGCTCGCGCTCAGCTCGTACGTGTACGAGACGTAGTGGTCGGGATCGGTGCCGACGACGTCGATCGGCGTGACGTGTCCGACGTACAGGCCGCTGAAGTCCTGGCCGCTCTTGCCGTGGCAGCTCGCGCAGTACTCCCTGTAGACCACCGCGCCGCGAGCGGCCTTCGCCGTGTCGATGGGAAACGGGAACGGCGGCGGGGCCGCATCCAGCAGCCAATTCTGCAGGCGTTCGATCGCCGCATGGTCGACGGTCGCCGGCGTGGCGCCGGTGCCGAAGGCGGCACTCAAGTTGCGCTCATTGACCTCGGTGTTGTTGCCGGTCCAGTGCAGCGCCATCGGCTTGCCGTCGTCACGATGCTTGCGCTTGCGCTGGTTCCAGATCGATGGGAAATCAGTCGCGCCGCGCCGCTCGTGCTCCGGCAGCAGGCTGATATTGAAGTTCAGTCCCGCCTTCGCCGAGTTCCACGTGTCCACGCGTCCCGGCCCCCACGACTCGAGGTCCATGGGGAAGAAACGATCGCGCAGCATCAACAGCCGCTCGCGCGCGAGGGCGACGGCCACCGGATAGACCAGATACCGGTCGAGCAAACTGAGTCTCCCGCCGGACTGCTTCTCGATGGCCGGGACGAGGACGTCCGCGGTGAAGCGCTCGTCCACAACGATGTCGGTCAGGAACTTTTCGAGCAGCCCGAGATCGAAGTGTGCCGCCCCCATGGCGACGTAGACCTTTCGCGGCTTGTCCGGCGCCTCGCGCACGGTAGTGGCGTGGCAGACGGCGCAGTTGACGAACACGCGATCGATGCCGAGGTTGCGGCGCTGCATCATGCCGACCGGCAGCTCTCTGCGCCGGCCGCGCTCGTCGTCCTCGTACACCATGCCGAAGGCCTCGTAGCCCACACCGCCGTTCTTCGGGAGCTTGTCCGCGAACACGACCGGTAAGGCCTTCCACATCCACAACGGGAATCCGGCGTTGCGCTCGCCGCCGGTCGAGCCGTACTTGAAGTGGTCCTCGATGTTGGCGTACGTCACCGGCCGGTCCGGCAGGAAACGCATGGCCAGCATGATTCCGATGAGCAACGGTACGCCCACGACGATCGCGAGCAGGATCCAGAAACGCCGGCGCCATCGGTCCATCGGTCGACTCCTCACTCAACCCTTGAATTGGGGAGCGAAGTAGAACAGCTTCTTCGTGTCCCAGTAGACCGGACGAGGTAGGTCTTCGGCGCGATCCGCCGGATCTCGTCGCGGCTGTGCTTCGCCACCAGCGACGTCTTCGAGTAGTCGAGGACGACGCAGTCCTTCTTGCCTATGAGACTCTTGCCGATGTAGACCTCGGCCAGGATCGCTTTCATGCCGAACGGCCCGATGTGATTGACGAGCGTCTTGTTCTTCGCGTCGAAGATCTTCCCCTGCCAGGCGAAATGATTGATCATCTTCGCAATGTCCGGAGACCTCGCCGTCCCCGGATCGACGATGGCCGTCCCCTCCGCCTCGCCGTTCGGAATGGGGCCCGGCGGGCTGTCGGCGAAAAGCTTGTCGATCTCGGCCGGGGACATCTTCAGGAGTTTGGATAGGTCGTATGCCATGTCTCCTCCCTTCCTACCGCAGCTCCTTGCGCAGGAAGACATCACTGTGCTTGAAGAACGATCGGTAGTCCCCGTATTTCGAGGCGATGAACTCCGACTCCGTGGTGACGGTGCCGATCCTCTCAGCATGCGGGATGAGCTCGTCGAGGTCTGCCGCTCCGGTCTTGAGCAACGCCGCCTCACGGGCCTCGTCGAGGGCGAGCACCTCGTAGATGGTCGTCCCGCTGGGTATGTTCTGCGCGAGATCGTCTCGGAAATCGAGCACCGGGTTCGAGGCTCGCCTCGCCGCCTCGGTGGGCACGAAGATGAGTCGATAGGGAGCCCGGACCGCTCCGTCCACCGGGAGGCCGCTCGGGTGGACGCGGGCGAGGTTCTCGACCGGCTGATGCAGTCCCCATCCCTCGACGACGACTGTCTCGAATCCCGCCTTGACCGCTCGCATCACGAGGTTCGTGAATCGCGGCACGGGAAGGATGTTGGTGAACGCGTTCTCAAAGACCGAGTGCTGCGATTGGGGATCGAGCATGCTCATCACGACGGCATTCTCCGAGGGGCGGTCGCCGTCGACGGGAAACTTCAAGCCGAGACCGGGCACGACGCCGATTCCAACAACCGGTCCGGCATAGGAGAACCGCGCCAGGCCCCGGGCCTGCTCCCCGAATATCCCGGTGTAGGGCGTGCCCGGCGCCGGGGTGAAGACGATCTCGGCGGTCGTTCCGTAGCTATGGAAGAGCTTGGGCTTCGGTATCTCCAGTTCGTCGCTCGACCGTGTCACGGTCTCGGCGAGGAGGTGGTGGGCGATGGAGTTGAGCGCCGACGCAGTGAACTGGAGGAGCCCCTGGCGCACATCGGGCCTGCTCCCGCCCGGCTCGTTCGCGTAGGCGGCGGCCCGGATCCCCGCGTCGAAGAGATAGTCGCGCTTCTCGCGGCCTGTCAGGTCGCCATAGGCGAGCCTTTGGCCGCCGCGGAAGCTCGCGATCTCGCGACCGATGATCGAGGGCGTGTTCTGGTAGTCGTCCACTCGGCGCGCCCGTGGATCAGAACTTCAGCGCGAAGTCGATCAGCCTCTTCTTGCCCCCGTACACCTTCCCGAGATACAGGCCGGGCCCGATCTGGCGGATTTCATCGCGGATCCAGCCGGCGACGAGCGAGGTCTCGGAGTAGTCGAGCACGATGCATTCCTTGCCATCGAGCCAGCTCGGCCCCTTGTACACCTTGGCGATGATGGCGTTGAGTCCGAACGAAGTGAGGCGGTTCTTCAACGCCCCCTTCTTTGCATCGAAGGTCTTGCCCTGCCACGCGAAGTGGCTGATGAAGGTGGCGATCTTCGCGCTGTAGGTCGTGCCCGGGGCGATGATCGCGGTGCCCTGCGCCTCGCCGTTGGGGATCTCGCCGGCCGCGCTGCCGGTGAAGAGCGCATCGAGCTCCGCCTGCGACATCTTCAGAAGCTGCGGCACGTCGTACGCCATGGTCACTCCCTCCTTAGGTTGAGGCGGAGCGTCAGGGGCCTGCGCCGGGTGGAGGCCATCCTGCGCCGACGCGGTCCCGTGGTCAAGGGGAGGGGTGGAGGGTTGAAGTATTCACTCGAGAATGGGACCCCAAGTAGGCACGATGGGTCTGGCCTCCGTCAGCCGGCCAGCGACTCGATCGCCCGCACTTCATCGGCGGAGAGCGCCAGATCGCGGCTGGCCAGGTCCTGCTTCATGTGCCCGGCGTCGGTGGTCCCTGTCAGCGGCAGCATTCCGACCGCCTGCGCGAAACGGAACACGACCTGGGCCGGCGTTGCCTTCCCGCGCGCGGCAAGCCCGGCCACCAGCGGGTGGCGCAGCACCTCCGGATTCGCGGTGAGCAGCGAGAAGCCCTGGTAGACGATCTTTCGATCCATGCAGAACGCTCGAACGTCACGGTCCCAGCCGGCGCGGGCGAAGCAGCGGTTCTGGACGAACGCGGGGGTCTCGGCGTGGGCGGCCACCATCTGCTGCAGGTGCCGCAGGGAGACGTTGCTCACGCCGAGGAGCCGCGTGCGGCCGGCATCGCGCTCCTTCACCATCGCGACCCAAACCTCCGCGTCGTAGTCGGTCCAGCCGGAGCCGGATGCGGGCCCGTGCAGCACGTAGCTGTCGACGTGGTCGGTCCCGAGGTGCTCAAGCGAGCTGGCCATCGACTGGGCGACCTGCGTGGACAGGTCGGCCTCAGGGTCGTAGGGCAGCCGGTGATCCTGGCCGGGACGGTAGGTGAATTTCGTCTGCAGGAAGAGATCCGCGCGCGTGACCACCCCCGCGCGGTAGGCGGATGCTAACCCCTGACCAACTCCAGCCTCGACGTAGTGCCGCCGCTGGTTGGCTGTGTCGACGCCCCGGAAGCCCATTCGGACCGCGAACTCGGTCAAGGCCGGAGTGCGGTCTTCCTTCCAAGCGGTACCGTAGAGAAAATCGGGAACGGGTACGGGATGATGCGCTGGCATGGCGTCATTCTGCCACGGTCAACGCTTGACTCAGCGCCGCACGGTCAGCCGCGGCGAGGCCTGGCCCACGTGAATGTGGGCGCCGGAGGTCGAGCCGGGGATGGCCCCCCACGCGGCGATGAAGGGGATGCCGGACGCGCGCAGGTAGCCCATCACGGCCCGGCCCTCCGGGCCGTCGGGATGCACCGCCACGTCGAGCGCGTGGCGGTGATCGAATCCCATCCGGTCGTGGAGCGCCGTCTGACCGAAGGCGCTGATGGGCAGCGCCCGGCCGAATTGCGCAGCGAAGAAGCGCTGCAGCTTGGGCGTGTCGCCTGCCAGGGACCAGTTCGCGGGGCCGTTGAAGCGGACGAGGCCCGCCGTCTCCTCATACCCACCCAGCTTGAGCGGCCTGAGCCTGCCCACCTCAACGATCCGCGCTTCCGTCAGCATGCGGTCGGCCTCCGCCCTGTCGCGGCGCGTGTCGTTCACATTCTTCTGGGCCGCGGCGAACGCCCGCCGGCTCTGTTGAAGCTCGTCCGCCGACAGTGCGCCGCGCTCGAAAAGATCCTGGCCGATTTGGGCCAGCTCGGTTTGCCGCGCCAGCTCCCGCTCGTAGATTTCCAGCACAGGCTCGAGTGTGGCTCGATATTTCTCCAGAGCCTGCGCCGTGTCGGCGGCCAGCTTCTCGAGCCGGTTCGTGGAGCGGGCTGGAACGGGCTCGGAAGGCTTGGGGGAGGACTGAGAGGCGGGCGTCCGCGGGCCTTGGGCCGGCGAATCGGAAGCTCCTGTCAGCACGAGTGCTGCAGTGGCGACGGTCAGAACCAGACTTCGGGAAGCGCGCGGTCTCGGCATCAGGGTTGCCGCGCGGCCTACCAGGCCTTGCCGGCGCCGTCGACCGAGAATACGCAGGGGGCCGCGAATACGGCGGGTGGCATGGTCGATCTCCTCATGGACTAAATGCCGCGTCCGTGGATTATCGCCATTTAGGGGACGCCCGGCAACGTCTGAATGGATTCGAGGCTTTCACGCGCTCGCTGACCGGTTGCCGGATCGCCGCAGGAATGCCGCAATCACGCCGGCGGCGCACACCGCGAGGCCCATCCAGACTGCCCTCGCCTCCAACTGGATCAGCATCACGAGCACCGAGGCGAGACCGAGAACCGGCAGGACCGGGGTCCCGCGCACGCTCCACGGCACGGCGAATGCCCGAGGGATGCCGGGCTTCGTCCAGCGCAGGAGGATCACGGTCGCATTCACCGCGAGGAAGACGACATAGACCGCGAAATCGGTGACGGCGGCGATCAGGGTGAGATCGCCGATCAAGGCGAACATTCCGGCCACGACTGCCGCGACGGCGATCGCGCGGGCCGGCGTGCGCCGCGTCGGGTGGACGGCGCCAATCCATCCCGGCAGTGCCCGCCCGGCAGCCATGCCATAGAGGAGGCGGGATGCCGCCGTCAAAGCGAGCAGGGTCGTGTTCGTGGTCGAGATCATGGCGATCGCCGAGACGAGGGCGGCGCTCCGGCTCCCCAGGGCGTGCGCCATCACATCCGTCAGCGGGCGGTGGGACGCGCCGAGAGCGCCCGCGCCCAGGACGCTCACCGCCGCCACCGCCACGGCGATGTACAGGACGGTCGAGATGCCGAGGGCAAGCAGCAGGGCTCTCGGCACCGTCCGCGTCGGGTCGTGAGTCTCTTCGGCCAGCGTGATGACCTCGTCGAAGCCGATGAACGCGAAGAACACCAGCGCCGCACCGCTCAGCACGCCGCCGAAGCCCGGGCCCGTGAGGAGATTCACATCGCCGACGTGGGGCGCGCCGATGACGATCACGATCACCAGGCCCCCGACCTGGACGGCACTGAGCACCACCGTCACGCGTGCCGACTGCTTGATGCCGATCGTCGCAAGGACTGCCAGTCCCGCGAGGAGCGCGAGCGCGGCCGGACGGACGCCGACGTCGAAGAAATACCCCGCGTAGCGCGCGAAGCCGAGTGAAACCGTCGCGGCAGCCACGACCAACCCTGCGACCATGACCCAGCTGACGACGAACGCGATCCATTCGGGCAGCGCCTGCCGAGTGTATTCGTACTCCGCAGCCGCGCTCGGGTACATCGAGGCGAGCTCGGCGTAGCTGAGCCCCGTCAGGGCGCTCAGCACCGCCGCGAGAACGAAGGCCAGCCACACCATTTCGCCGGCATGCGCCGTCGCGGCGCCGATCAGCACGTAGATGCCGGCGCCGATGATGATTCCGACACCGCCGGCTGTCACCTCGCCGAGGCCGAGGGTCCGGTGCGGCCCTCGGCTGTCGCCCAGTGAGTCAGGAGAGCCGGGCTTCACATCCGGCGCCCGCCGGCTCTCGGCCATATAGCCCAGGGAAATGAGCTGTCCGCATCATTGAGCTCCGTGGCGTGGAGGAGGATGCTTTGCTTGGATGGTTTCACCGTGTTTGACTGGGGGTGAAGCTCATGGAATGGATCGGCTCGCTGGTAGCAACGTTCGTCCTGTTCCTCCTGGTGGTCCCGGCGGCTGTGGCCGTGGGATCCGTGTTCCTTCTCGGGGCTGTGAGCTGGGTGTTCTACGCCTCGCCGAGTGTGGCGAGAGCGGGGTTCTATTGCCCGTTCTCCAAGCGCTGGGTGACGGCGGCGTTCCTCACGCAGGCCGGCTCCGAAGAGCCGTCGGACGTCGTCTCCTGCTCGCGGTTCGGAGACGAGGGAGCCGTCACGTGCAAGAAGGGCTGCACGCATCTGGCGGAGACCGGCTGGACGGCCTCGTGCATGGAACCGCGCTTCGCGCTTCTGTCCGGTGACGTGGCGTACCGGCCCGTGGCAGGCGCCGGCAAGTAGCCTGCCGCGGGTCGGCCTCACACGGTCAGCGTCACGCCGCCCGTGCGCAGGTCGTACACGGCGCCCACGACCTTGACCCGGCCGCGCTTCACCGCCGGAGCCACGATGGGCTGAAGGCTCCGGAGCTGCTCGACGCCGATGCCCACATTGGCGCGGATCGCGTTGTCGAGCGGATCGCCCGGCATCCCCTTGGTCTTGGCCACGGCCGGCCGGATGCTGTTCACGAGCAGGCCGAGGGCGCCGGGCAAGGGATCTCGGTCGTTCATGTGCTGGATGGCGGCCTTGACGGCGCCGCATTCCGTGTGGCCGAGGACCATGACGAGCGACACGCCCAACTCGGCCACGCCGTACTCGATGCTCGCCTTCACCGGCGGGCCCGCCCCGCTGACGACGTTGCCGGCGACGCGGACCACGAAGAGGTCGCCGATGCCCTGGTCGAACAGAAGCTCGGGCGACACGCGCGAGTCCGCGCAGCCGACGATGACGGCCATGGGATGCTGCCCCTCGGCGAGCGCCGGAAGTCGTCGGGCCGCCGCCGCGGACCTGCCGCCTCCCCTTTCACGAACCGCTGATTGCCCTCGAGGAGCCGCTGGAGCACCTCGTCCGCGGGAGGACCGCCGGGGCCCGGCGACGCGGCCTGCGCCGGCGGACCCCGCACCACCACGAGCCCCGCCGCGACGGCGGCCAGGCGCAGTAGATCCCGCCGGGACAGGCCCGCGCCCTGCTCCATCATGGCGCGCCCTGCCGTGTGCCTATCTGGCCCCGAGCACGCGCGCCGCTTTGCTGTACTGGCCGGGAGAGACCCAGAGGATGGCCCCGTAGCGGCCGCTGCCGGCGTGGACAGCGTCGATGGCGATGACGTTGATCCGCTTCGCCGCGAGCTTGGCCATGAGCTTGGCCCCCGCGCCGACTCGATCGGCGCCGCGCACGAGGAAGGCGCGCTTGGGGGCGGCGATCTTCCATTTGTTCTTCCGGGCCACCTTGCGGAAGGCGGACGGCTTCGCGGGGATGAAGTCCATCTGGGCGCCGCCCCGGTGTGGGAAGCCGGAGAAGGCGACCAGGTTGATGCCGGCCTGATGGAGCACGCTGAGGGCCCGCGCCCCCTGTCCCGGACGGTTCGGCACCATCATCTTGAAGTACGTCACCCGCTTGACGATTGGCATGGGCATCTCCTCCTCGAGACCACGAGGTCATCCTGCGCCGTGCGCTGCAAAGAAGACCCGCCGGCGACCACAAACCCTGCGGCCGCCGGCGAGTCGTGAACTGGTCGGGGTGAGAGGATTTGAACCTCCGACCCCCTGCTCCCAAAGCAGGTGCGCTACCGAGCTGCGCCACACCCCGGTGTGTCCTCGCGAGTATACCGCCCGGCCCGAAGCCCGTTCAAGGCTCGGAAAGCAGCCAGGCGCGGGCCTGCTGACAGGCCTGCGCGCGATGGCTGACGCGGTTCTTCTCATCGGCCGCGAGCTCGGCAAAGCCGCGCCCCAGCGGCGGGTAGAAGAAGAGCGGGTCGTAGCCGAAGCCACCGTCTCCGCGCGGCGCGTCCAGCAGGACGCCTTCGACCACGCCTTCGACCGTGGTCTCGCGGCGGCGGTGCGGGCAGACGATGGCGATGAGGCAGCGAAAGCGCGCGGTCCGCTTCTCGCGGGGCACTGACGCCATCTCTCTCAGCATGACCGCGCAGCGTTCGGGATCGCTCAAGCCGGGGCCGCCATAGCGGGCCGAGAGCACGCCGGGACCGCCGCCGAGGGCATCCACCTCGATTCCCGAGTCGTCGGCAAGCGCCATCTCTCCTGTCGCCGCCGCGACGGCGCGCGCCTTGGCGAGGGCGTTCTCCGCGTAGGACGATTCGCCCTCGAGAGGCAGGGTCACTCCGGGGAAGTCGGTGAGATTCCGGATCCGGAAGGGGGTGTCTCCAAGAAGCGCGGCCATCTCCAGCGCCTTGGCGCGGTTGGCCGTGGCCAGCACCAGCGTCCGATTAGAGGCCGCCAACTCAGAGGACGAAGGACGCCTCGCCGCGCGCGTCGACGGCGCGCCGCTGGAGGGCGATCAGGCGCCCGATGCCTTGCTCCGCCAGCGCCAGCATGGCGGCCAGGCTGTCCCGGCCGAAGGGCGTCTGCTCGGCCGTCCCCTGCACCTCTACGAATGCGCCGGCACCAGTCATGACCACGTTCATGTCCACCTCGGCGGTCGAGTCCTCGACGTAGTTCAGGTCGAGCGCGGGCGCGCCCCCGACGATGCCGACGCTGATCGCGGCGACGCAGTCCCGCACGGGTGTGCTCGGCAGCGCCCCCGCCTTGACGACGGTGCCGATGGCGTCCGCCATGGCGATGAAGCTGCCGGTGATCGCCGCCGTGCGCGTGCCGCCGTCGGCCTGGATCACGTCGCAGTCGACCCAGACGGTGCGCTCGCCCAGCTTCGCCATCTCGACCACGGCACGGAGCGAGCGCCCCACGAGACGCTGGATCTCCTGCGAGCGCCCGGAGGGCCCGTTCCGCTCGCGATTCATGCGCGTGTTGGTCGAGCGCGGCAGCATGCCGTACTCCGCGGTCACCCAGCCCTTACCTTGTCCCTTGAGAAAGGGCGGCACCTTTTCCTCGATGGACGCCGTGCAGATGACCTTGGTGTCTCCGAACTCGACGAGGACCGAGCCCTCGGGGTGGCGCAGGTAGTCGCGGGTGATCCGGACCGGGCGCAGCTGGTCCGAGGCCCGGCCGTCGTGCCTGACGGTCATCTAGCCGCCCCACTCCTGACCGGTTGCGTTTGGACTGTCCGCACGCGCTGGTCGTAGCGACGCTTGTACTCGGCGAGGCTCGCGTAGATGGCGCGGGCGATCGCTTCCCGGTGCTCGCCGGAGGCGAGCTTCTTCTCCTCCTTCGGGTTCGTCAGGAATCCGATCTCGATCAGGATGGCCGGCATGGCGGCGCCGCCCAGCACGTAGAAGCCCGCCTGCTTGACGCCGCGGTTGGTGAGGCGGAGCGACTGGGTCATCGAGTCCTGGACGGTCTCGGCGAGAAAGCTCGACTCCTGCTGGAACTCGGATTGCGCCATGTCCCAGAGGATGCTCTTGAGGAGATCCGTCTTCTGGCGCGACTGCGGGCTCTCGAGCTGGACGACGTCGTTCTCGATGGCGGCGATCTGCCGGGCCTCGTTGTCCGTCGCCTCGGAGGAGAGGAAGTAGGTCTCGACGCCCTCGGAGACGGATCGCGGATGCGCGTTGGCGTGGACGGAGACGAAGAGGTCGGCGCGCTGCTTGTTGGCGAAGTTGGTCCGCTCGCGGAGCGGCACGAAAACATCCGTGCTGCGCGTCAGCACCACCTTGATGCCGAGGCCGTCTTCGATCATGCGCGCGGCGCGCCGGGTCACATCGAGCACCACGTCCTTCTCCTGGACGCCGCCGGGCCCCCTGGCGCCGGGGTCGTGGCCGCCGTGGCCCGCGTCGAGCACGATCCGCTTGAGCGGCGGCGCGCCCCCGTTGTTGGCCCGCGAGCCTCCAGTACCCGCGCTTTCCTTCGCGCGGTAGATGTCCACGACCACGCGGAAGGGATCCTGGAGCGAAGCGGTCTTCACCTCGGCGGCGGGGCCCTCGAGGACGATGTTGAGCACGCCATCGGGCCCGGCCGCCTCGAGCCGCGCCTCCTTGACGAGCCCGTCGCCGATCTCCTCGAGATGGACGCCCGCCACGTTGAGGCCGCTCAGCCTCACGCGGATCTCGCTGCGGCCGGCCGCAGTGAGGTAAGAGAGCCTGGCGGCCGCTTCGACGACAATGCGGGTGAAGGACGGGTACGAGCGATAGCGCAGCTCCTCGAAGGCCACGCTCGAATCCACGCGCGTGACGGGCGACTTCGCTGCCGCCAAGGCGGGACGCGCGGCGCTCACGCCCGGAGCCAGTCGGCCCAGCCCTTTGTCGAGGAAGTCGGCCGGGATGAGCCAGCCCTTGGCAGTGACGCGCGGGGCTCCCTCGAGGACGAGAGGGTGGCCCTGGAGGGTCAGCCGCGACTGGTCACGGTTGAACTGGGCGCTCCGCTTGGCAACCGTCAGCGTGCCCGTCTTGCCCTTGACGGCCCAGGAGCCCTTGAGGAGACCGGCCAGACGCTCGGCCGCGACGTAAGAGCTGCCGTCGTCCATCACCTGGAGGGTCAGCTGGCCGAGAGCGCCCTTGGGTCCCTTGATCTCGACGGCGGCCGGGCGAGCGGAGGCGGCCTCGGCGGGAGACATCCCCGCCAGGGCGGCGCAGCAGAGCATGAAGGCGGCCAGCATTCGCACGAAGATGGGACGCATGTGAGGCTCCCGCCATTCTATCAACGGCCGGCCCGTGGGGCGAAGCAAAAGGAGCCCCGCGTTGAGCGTAGGCGAGGCGGCGGCCTGCTCCAGCGCGCGGCTAGAGCAGGGCACCACCAGCGGGCGGCGCCTGTGCCGACGAGTGACCGCGCGGCGTGAGGACACTCCCTCCCAGCGTGGCAAGCCCGGCGAGAGACGCGCGTCTCAGATCCTCTTCATGCGGGCAACACTCCAAGCTGCTGCAAAATGCTGAGCTCGTCCGCGACGGTCCAATCTTCCACAATCCTGCCTTGTGAGAAGCGGACCACGCTGATCTGCGTCCATGTCACGACCTTACCCGTCGCGCCAACCCCACGATATGTGCCCTTATGGGTGGCCCGCCATGTCCGACGCGTGGAGACTTTCTCGCCTTCGGCGACCTGATCGTCAACCCTAACCTGAATGTCGGGGAACGCGACACGCCGGCCGGCCAGAGCCTGCTTGAGCGCCTCGCGAGTAATCGACTGCCCGTTGAAGATCACTGCCGGAGCGAAGATCTCATCGACTACATCCAAGTTCTGGCGGTTCCAGGCTTCTTCGAAGAACCGTCGCACGATCGCCTTGTGCTCTTCGAGTGTCATGCGTGTTCCTCCGTAAATGTCCAGCGCCGGCGTAGACCCAATACCTCATCATGGCTTCTCAACTATCTTCCAATACGCATCCTTCCGAATCGCCTTGCCGTCTCGAAACTCGTAGTGGTCGCACCCACGAACCTTGACTTTGGCCCCATTGGGCGTTGTGCCCGTCAGCAGCCATTCCGAAACGACCAGATTCCCACTGATCCAATGGCGGTCATCGCTATAGTGGACATCTGGAAGACCCTTGAAGCGCGTCGCCAATCCCTCTCGCACGGCGGCCTTACCCACAAAACGTTGTCCCCAGGGATCCGGCCCACGTGGCAGGTCCAACGAACAATCATCCGCAAAAAACTCCATGATCGCGTCGAGATCGTGGGCATTGAAGCCATCCAGGATGGCCTTCACCGTTTCCACGGACACCGATTGCTGCTGAGACATGGCGCGTCCTCCTTGGACGAGGGTCTAACGCGAGGTCTAATGCGAGGTCTAACGCGCGCGGTCTAACCCCAGCGGCTAGCTCCCCGGTGGGCGATACCCCGTACCACCGGCGCGGCGCATCGCCTCCAGTCCCTCCTCAACGGACATCAACACGGTGGTCTTTAGCGCCTTCGCCGCGCCACCGCCTGCAACCGTCAGGGCGATTGCAGCGGCGCTCACATTGTCTGGAAGTTCCGCAATCAGGACGACATCGTCCTCTCCAAAGGCATAGTACGCGCTCAGCAGCTTGCCCCCCTGGGCTTCGATGAGCCGCCGCGCGACTTCCATGCGGTTCTGCGGGTTCCTGATTTGGACTGCCCAGGCTTCGCTGGTGTAGGACTCCTGGAACATATAGATCGGCATGATCGTCCCCTCCTCCTATACAGGTTCTCAATAAACAGGCAGCATCAACTCGCTTGAGTGTCTTCTCGTTCTTATCTCAGGGCCTAACGCCAGGTTCAGCGGCGGCGCGAATACGCCGTCCGCTGCAAGCTGAAGTTCAAGTAAGCCGCTTCGCGGCAGGTGTCATCTTCTGCCAGAGTAGTTGTCCGTCGATCCGGGTGTCCCGACCGCGGGACTAGCCAGGCCGGCCTCCCTCTGCTCTCCTCGGGGAGCGCCGTGTATCGCACGGCGAGATCCCCAACTCTTACCGCGGAGGAGAGACCCATGATGACCGACTGGTACCAGCGCTCCATCAACGCCCTGCAGCTCAACGGCAAAGGGGAACGCACGCAGGAAGCCTACACCCGAGCCGTGCGGATGCTCAGCACCTTCTACAGCAAGCCGCCCGACGAGATTACCGAGCCCGAGCTCGAAGCCTACTTCTTGCGGCGGCGCAACGTCGACCACTGGTCGCCGAACACGATGCGCATCTGCTACTGCGGCATTCGATTCTTCTTCGTGCACGTCCTGCAGCGCAACTGGCACCTCTTCGACATCCTGCGCGCCAAGAGTGAGGCGCGCCTGCCGGCGATCCTGAGCCCCGAGGAGGTGCGGGGGATCTTGCGCTGCGTGCGGACGAAGCATAACCACGCCTTCTTGAGCACGGTCTACGCATGTGGCTTGCGCCTGCAGGAAGCGCAGTATCTGGAGGTCTCCGACATCGATAGCCAGCGCCTGATGATCCACGTCCATCGCGGCAAGGGCGCCAAGGACCGCTTCGTGCCGCTGCCGCACGCGACCCTCCTCATCCTGCGCACGCACTGGCGCAGCCACCGCAATCCCCGCCTGCTCTTTCCCGCGTGCGGCCGCAACGGGCGTGCGGCCGCGACCGCCACGACGCCGATGGCCAAGAGCAGTGTGCAGGGGGCCTTCCGCCACGCCACGCGCGCCGCGGGGGTCGCCAAGCGCGGGGTGTCGGTGCACACCCTGCGGCATTGCTATGCCACGCATCTGCTCGAGGCCGGGGTCAATCCCCGCGTGATCCAGCGGCACATGGGCCACGCCAGCCTGGAGAGCACCATGCTGTATCTGCACCTCACCCACAAGGGCACGGAGGACGCCTATGCCTTGATCGACCGGGTGATGGAGGGCCTGTAGCCATGGGTCTTCTCCAAGAGCTCTTTCGGACGCATGGGCCAGCCTACCTCGACCGGTTCGGGTCGGCCATACCCAAGGCCCACAAGAAAGTCATCGCAGCGATCGCCGACTGCCATACCGAGGCCGCCGGGTCGGCCCTGTATGTGTGCGACGGGTGCGGGCAGCGGCACGTGGTCCATCGCTCCTGCGGCAACCGGCACTGTCCGTGCTGCCAGCAGGGGAAGGGGCAGGAATGGCTGGAGCGGCAACGCGCGCGCCAGCTGCCCGGCGAGCACTTCCTGCTCACCTTCACCGTGCCCGAGCCCCTGCGCGCCTTCCTGCGTCGGCATCAGAAGATCGGCTACGGGGCGCTGTTCGAAGCCTCGTCGGGGGCGATCAAGGCGCTGGTCGTCGACCCCCGGCACATCGGCGGGGATGTGGCGGGGTTCTTCGGAGTTTTGCACACCTGGGGGCGCACCGTGCAGTATCACCCCCACATTCACTATGTCGTCGTGGGCGGCGCGTTGAGCCACGAGGACGGGCGCTGGCATCCGGCCCGGGCCGGGTTCTATCTCCCGGTGCGGGCATTGTCGCGGATCGTTCGGGCCAAGTTTCGCGACCGGATCGACACGCACGGCCTGCTTGGGGAGATTCCGGGGGAGGTCTGGTCGACGGAGTGGAACGTCCACTGCCAGCCGGCGGGCGACGGCAGCAGGGCGCTGCAGTACCTCGCCCCCTACGTGTTCAAAGTGGCGATCTCGGAGCGCCGCATCCTGAGCGTCGATGAAGACCACGTGCGGTTCCGGTATCAAAAGCCGCAGAGCAACCGGGTGCGCACCATGACCCTCCCGATCATGGAGTTCCTGCGCCGGTTCCTCCAGCATGTGCTCCCGCGCGGGTTCATGAAGGTGCGCTACTACGGGTTCCTCTCGCCCAGCTCCTCGGTGCCCCTCGAGGACGTCAAAGCTCGTATCGAAATCGCCAGCGGGTTTGCGCTGGCAGCCCCCGAGGCCGCGAGCGAGCCCCCGGCGGCCCTGCGCTGCCGTCACTGCGGGGGCGCACTGCGATTCTCCCGCCTGCTCCTGGCCGGAGACTCCGCGCTCGGCGGGCTGGCCTCGCTTGGTCAGCGGGCCGGCGAGTCGTCCACCCTCAGCGCCCTGCCTGTGGGGCCCTGATCCGCGCGGCGCGCCCTCTGCGTCCGCGCATCGCAAGCGCTCCGCCGGCAGCGAGGCGCCCCATCTCTGACCCGGCCCGCGACCCGCACGGGCCGGTACGGCCTCGGTGTGCCCCTCACCACGCGCCTTGGCCATCGTGACGCCCTCGCCGGCTCCGCTGCCGCCGGACCCGGCGCGCGAATAGCTTGGTGAACTCCGGCCAGCGCATGCCCAAGGGTCCCTCGGGCTCCCCTCCGTCGTCGTAGCGCTCGCTCCCGTCCATCCGCTCCGAAGCATTGCCCATATCCCGCGGACCCCCGACGCGCACACCGGGCTTCTTGAACATCGGATTGAAACGACCGCGGCGGTCGTCTCAATCCTTATCGGTTAGGCGCTCGTGATCTCCATCAGGGCTTGGTCCCAACCGCACAGTGGAGCGGCATGGCGATGAAGAACGTCCCCTCCGCCTTCGCCTGTGTCACCGCACTCCGCCACTCCTGGGCCTCCTCCGCGCTCAGCGGGGCCAGGAGTTGCTGCTCGAAGCTCGCCAATCGCGGCTCCGCCGGCATCACGGTCTGGAACTGGGGAAACACGCTCAGGTTGGTGAGTGCCGCCGCATGAAACCGCCGGTAGATGGTGGCATCGGCACAGCCTCGCTCCGCAACACCGGACCCCTTCTGACCGCCGGGGGCTTCCACCTTGGTCTTCAGCGCCGGTCCCAGCGGGGCGTTCACCCACCACGGCATGTCGATGGTTCGCACGATGACGGCCACGCGTCCACCTGGCCTGGTCACCCGCACCAGTTCGGCCAGCATCCGATCGGCGTCTCCCTCTTCGAGGACGGTGCATGCCATCGTGACGTCGAAGCTGCTGTCCGGGAATGGCAACGCTTCTGCGTTGCCTTCCTGGAACGTGATTGCGGCCTCGAGCCCCTCTTGCCTGGCCAGCGCCGTAGCCTCGCGCAACAAGTAAGGGCTGATGTCGACGCCGACGATGCGGTTGGCTCCTCCCGTCTGTCGCGCCAACCGGCGGATGAGCACTCCCGAGCCGCACCCGACCTCGAGGATGGCCTCGCCAGGCCGCACCTCGATGGCATCGATCAGGCTGCGTACCACGTGCCAGTAGCCCGAGTGGCCACGCTTTTCCAGCAGCGCGACCATGCCCAACGCCGCACCACCGAGTGTGATCGTGCAATAGCGCGCACTCAGCGTCGCGAACAGGGGCCCCCATTGCGAAGGGGCCAGCCCCAGGGGCAGCAGCAGGAGCGGCGGGCCCGTCCCCCGGATCCTGTACGAGAGGCCCGCGACGTGGCCCTCGCCTTCGGGGATCGCCACCGCCCGGCTCTGGCGCTGCCGATCCATGCGTCGCAGATGCTCCCCCATCGCGGTGCCAATCTCCTCGAGGCGATCGGCGATCACATCGGACCAGCCTTGAGCGACGTAGTCGCGCAGCGTGATCAGCGTCGCATCGGGGATGGTCGCCAGGGATTGGCGGATGCGCGCCACCGACGGTCCCTGATCCCCCGTGATCACGACGAGTCGGGACGCGACGGGGCGCAGGGGCGTCGTGTCCATCGTGTGGGGGCACACGAGCGTGAGCGATGCCACGCGGTCGGGGTGCCGGGATACGAGGCCCTCCCAGTCTTCAGGCCGGCACGCGGCGACGTGGGCCTCCGGGAGACCCAAATGCTCGAGCAGTTGAACGAGACGTTCCTCAACGCGCAGATCCGCTCCGATCGCCATGCGCTAGCCTCCGAGATGCCTAACGTGAAATGGACGGAACCATCGAGAAACGGTGACGCAGCGCGCCGCGCAGGTTAGCAACCCGCGCGCCATGGCTTCGGGGAAGGTTATCAGCGCAGAAGATTGCCCGCTTGCCTATACGCGTCGCGCGAATGGCGCCCTTGCTATGCGGAACCGTTGAGTCCGGCCGGCGGCGGCGTGGCGGTCGAGAGCCGGGCGGGTCATGCCGGGAAGATGCGGTCGGCCGGCCGTGCTACTTAATCCGAAACCGCCCTGGAAGCCCTGGAACTGAACCAGGACCTGCAGGGCGGTCATGGAAATGGTGGACGCAATCGCAACCAATTCGAACCCTCGCCGAGGTTCCATTCCGGTTCGCAGTTGTCGATACCGCGCCATCTTTTATCTACCTGCAAATCGCTGAAAAAGCGCGCGAATTGCACCGCCTTGGGATGTCCGCGTGCGCGATCGCCCGGGTGCTCAAGGTCTCCGACAAGACTGTGACCAAGGCCCTCCGGCGTGCCAACGCTGGCTTACAGAAAGGGCGCTGAACTATGCGCGTGGGTGTCGCCCGCCAGGTGATACGTCAGGTTTATATCGATGTCGTCGGTCACGGTGTGCGCAAGTAGTTGATCCAAAGGCATTCGTTCGAACATGGTCAGGCTCAAGATTTGTAGGATTTGATAGAGGCTGGCGGGAAGTTTGAGACGCTTTTTGACGATGGCGACCAGGACGTAAACCGACACCGCGATCCAGATCTGCGACTTGACCGCGTTCTCCGACGTGCCGAAGAAGGCTTTGATGCGAAGATGCTGCTTGATCCATTTGAAAAAGAGTTCGACCTGCCAGCGGCAGCGGTAAAGCTCGGTGATCGTGAAGGCCGGCAAGGTGAAGTTGTTGGTCAGGAAGATCAGCGTCTTGGCGGTCTCCGGGTCCTTGAAGCGAATGCGGCGCAGCGGGGCCTGATAGTCCTGCGGCGAGTAGACCCCGGTGAGGAAGATGGTCTGATCGCAGATCAGCCCGGTGCTGCGGTCGATGCGATGCGAGTATCGCCGTTGGGCCTTGGTATTGGACTTGGCGCGGGTGACGAAGAAGCTGCCGGCCTGGTGGAAGCGGTACAGCCGCGCAAAGTCGAGGAAGCCCCGATCCATGATGTAGAACGCACCGGGCTCGGGCACCAACTGATCGAGGATGTTGACCTCGTGCATCTTGCCGTCGCTGATATGGATAAAAGTCGGGATGTTGCCGCGCAGATCGAGCAGCGTGTGCAGCTTGACCGCCGCCTTGGTCGAGCGGAATGGCGCCCACGGAAACACCGACAGGCACAAGTCGATAGTCGTGGTGTCGAGCGCATAGACGGTGTCCTGCAAATCGACGCCGAACGGCTCGCCGACATACAGCGGTCGCGCGATGGCGATCAGGCTCTGGGCGAAGTCGGCGTAGATGCGCCAGTCGCGCACCGCGTTGGCATTGGCCAGCGTATTGCGCGCCACCGTCGAGCGAATCCCGAGGTGATAAAGCTTGGAGTGCTGGGCGCGCAAACACGCTTCGATGTCGCGCAGGCTCTCGCGAACGGTCAGCTGCGCGAACGCCATGCTCAGGAACTGGTCCAGGCAGGAGAACGATTGAACCTTGCGTTCGCCCCGATACCGGACCACGCATCGGCGAAACGTCGTCAGCGGAAGGTGCTGCATCAGTTGCGCGAACACCAGCTTGCCTTGGTTCATCGATCACCCCCGCGAAGTTGTGCTTCGCAGGGTCGCAGAACCGGCGGTCGCAGTTCAAATCGAGACCAAGACAATTCATTGATTACGCTTGTTTGATCAGCAGCTTACAGACCATCCAACCCTAAACGTTGGGACACTACTGATCGAACACCATTTGTTCCCACGGATCAGCTCCATTAACTATTGGCCTATTTCGAAGCTCGGGACCTGATCCAGTGGGCTTGGGTGCGGGCGCCGCTCTCTCCGGAGAATCCGCAAAACGAGAGGAATGACGGGCTGATTCTTAGGGAGAAGTGCCCGACCACCAAGGGGTGCGAGTGGTACAGCCTTAGGTGGACCCAAGTCCGCTATGCCCGCAGCTACCTATCCAGGATCAAGCAGGCCGGTCGCCCCGGGTAACGAATCCCTAAATTCTCCTTGACCTTCCAGTAGCTGGAAGGTCTATCGTGGCAGCCCATATCAAACAGGGAGGTGAGCCGATGGCACACGCTCTCACCATCGGTCAGCTCGCCACGGCGACTGGGGTGGCGGCGAAGACCATTCGCTACTACGAACAGATTGGCGTGCTGCCGACCCCGAGCCGGACGGCAGCCGGATATAGACAGTACGATCAGTCTGGCGTGCAGCGGCTGCGCTTCATCCGACGGGCCCGCTCATTGGGCCTGCCGCTTCGTGACATCAAAACAGTGATCGTGAGCCTTGATGGGGGACCACGCCTGCCCGTGCGTCCTCGTCTGCTGGCGCTGGTCCGACGGCAGCTCTCTGCCGTGCAGGACCAGTCCGCCGAGCTCGGACTGCTCCAGCAGCAGCTTGAACAAGTGTTGCACCGCCTGTTGACGTCGCCACGGGAGCGGCCCAGAGAAGGATGCCGGTGTCTGGAGATCGAGGAAGTTGGTGACCCCGCCCACGCGAACGCCACTGAAAGTACCGGGTGAGCGAGCCTCCCGTTGACCGGGAGCAGCGAGTGCCGGTCGCGGTGCTTGCTGCGGCGTTCTTATTCAACCTTGGTCAGGGCGCCCTCCGTCCCTCGCTGCCGCTCTACCTCCAACGATCGTTCGCGGCGAACTACAGGATGGTGACCTTGATCCCGGTGGTCTTCGGCGCGGGGAAATGGATCACGAGCGTGCCGACCGGATACCTGCTCGGCCGCCTCGGACGACCTCTCATGATCTGGGGCCTGCTGCTGATCGCGCTCATAGACCTCGCCAGCGTCATGACCGGCACCTACACCGTATTCCTGGGCTTGCGCGCGTTGGGCGGCGTGGGCTGGGCCATGTTCGCGACAGTCGCGACCACGGCCATGGTGAATGTCCCGACCGTACAGCGGCGTGGGCGGGCGGTCAGCTTGCTGTTGATGAGCGAAACGGCCGGGCTCTTGCTCGGCAGCGCTGTGGGCGGCTGGCTGTATCAGGGGCTCGGAGCGGCGAGCCCGTTCCTGTTCGAGGCGGCGTGCGTGTTCGCAGCGGCGGTGGCGGTAGGGCGGTGGGCGTCGCTTGGTACCCACTGCTCGCCGGTGGCGCGAGGATCACGCGACTGGCGCCTTCTGACAGCAATCTTGCGCACACCCGGTGTGCTCCTCATGGGCGCGATCAATGCGACCCTGATCGCCATTCAGACGGGTGTCCTCGTCTTCCTCTTTCCTCTCTATTTGACCAGCCGGGGAGGTGTCGGCCCGGAGGCTATCGGGCTCCTTATCAGTCTGAGCGTGCTCGGCCGACTCCTCGCGCTCTGGCTTGGGGGCAACGTGTCGGACCGGTGGGGGCGCATGCGCGTGCTGATCCCCGGCTTGCTGAGCTATGCCGCATTGCTCGGCACTGTGACGTTCCTGACGCACCCGGTGGTGCTCGGGGTCTGGAGCCTGGCGATCGGCGCGGCCGCGGGCATTGTGGCCGCCATCCCGACGGCTGTCATCGGCGATCAGGTTCCGCCACCTCTACAAGGCGTGGCGATCGGCTGGCTCCGCATGATGACCGATAGTGGGCAAATCCTGGGACCTCTGGTGTTGGGCGCCTTTGCGGATGGGGTGGATCTCTCCGCGCCGTTTCTCTTTGGAGCGGCACTGCTGACGGCGACAGCGTGGCAGTGCCGCCGCCAAGCGAGCGCAATGTCGGTCGCCGTCACTAAAGAACGAAGAGACTCATGACAACAGCGACTGGGCGCGTCATGGTGGTGACCGCGCACCCAGACGACCCAGAGTTCTTGGCGGGCGGGACCGTGGCCAAGCTGGTCAAGGACGGCCGCGAGGTCACGTACGTCATCGTGACGAACGGTAACAAGGGGTCGGGCGACCGCACCATCACCTCGCAGCGCCTGGCGCCGATTCGCGAGGAAGAGCAGCGGCGTGCCGCCCGGGTGCTCGGCGTCGAGCAGGTAGAGTTTCTCGGCTACGAAGACGGTGAGGTTGAGGACACGCGCAACCTGCGGCGTGACGTCACGAGGCAGATCCGCCGATGGCGGCCCGACCTGATCATCACGCAGAACCCGAACCGCACATACAGCAACTTCCCGGGCTGGCACCGGGACCACCGGATCACCGGAGGCGTGGTGCTCGACTGCGTCTACCCGCTTGCCAGAGACCACCTCTCGTTTCCCGAACTTCTCCCGGAGTACGAGCCTCACCAGGTACGGGAGGTGTATCTGATCCAGTGGGAGCAGCCCAGCCTGATCGTGGACATCACGGGCACCATGGACGTCAAGCTGAAGGCCATCAGTTGTCACGCGAGCCAGCTTGGCGATTTCAGCGTCGTAGAGGCTCGGATGCGAGCGCACGCGGCCGCCCTTGGCAAGGCGAAAGACTATACGTACGCGGAGGGCTTCGACCACATCGTGCTTCCGGGCTGAAAGGGCCTGAGTGTGGCCAGGTTCTCGCGGGGATCGAACGTCAAGAACGTGGCCTGCTTACCTCACCTACCGGCCGGCCGGACGCATGTTCTTCAACGCCTACACGTATGAGCAGGTCGGCGTTCTGAAGAAGCCCAGGATTCTTAGTCCTTGGCCTTCTCCTTGAGATTAGGTCGTTCAATCCTCATGCGGTGCGACTGCGCCCGAAAGGACCCGGGAGTATCAATCCTCTGCGCTTGCTAGAGGGCACAGGATTCTCAATCGTCGGCGCTCTGAAAGAGCACAGGACTATCAATCCTCGGCGCTCTGAAGGACCCAGGGATTTCCAATCCTCGGCTCCTTTTGGGAAGGACAAGGGATATTCAATCCTCGGTTCCCAGTCGGAAGGACACGGGAGAATCAATCCTCGGCGCTTTGAAGGAGCCTGGGATTCTCAATCCGCGCCTCGGTCCGAAAAGGAACCGGGATAATCAATCCTCAGCGCTGTCGCGCGCTCTATTGAATCTCCCGACCGTTGGGGCAGTGATCCAAAGGTCGGGCATCGAGATACCGACCTGGCCGCCGCTGAGACGCCGCCTAGCTCTAACTCCCGCCGTGAATCGACGTCGGTGGTTGCGGGGGCCCGCAATCACCGAAATCGAACACCCTCGCCTTCGAGGTTGACTTGGTCTAGACGGTAGCGTGGGCCCGCAACCACCGGAATCGACCTGGTTGATCTTCGAGTTGGACCTGAGTTGACCTGTAGTTCGCCCGCAACTCCGCCCGATGGCGTGGCGATGTAGAGGTCCCCCAAACGCGATTCGGCAACCGTTGTACGCTCGTTTTCCGGATGCGCCTGCGGGCGACGATCGATGACGCTCGGGCGAGGCGGGCCGAAATCAACCTTGGCGAGGTCCTCAGCTGGCGGGATTCTCCGAACACACGAGAGCGCCCGCTCGATGCGTGGCACGAGGCGGGCCGCGCTGCACCACTCACGGCAGGCAGGAGAAAGAAGAGTTGGCAGCGGGCGGCTGCGGCGGATTCTACACTTTTGTCTGCCCATAACTCCCTCCACCGCCCAAGCCATGGAGGCACCGCAGCTCTAGCCTCCGCCGGTCATGAACTCATGCCAATGGACCAAGGATGGGTAATCGGTGACAGGGCGCGTCAGAGTGAAGGGCCACCCCCACGGGAGTCTCCCTTCGAAGAAGGGAATAGATTTGCGAAGTTAGGGCCCTTGCGAGTTGTGGCATCGATCGTGCCGTGATCCTCATTGGGGACGCATATGCCTAGAGGTGTATCTCACCGGGACAGAGGCCCGGGGCCCCGGCTGCTCACCGCCGAGGCGCCAGACGCGCGCACCCAGCGATCAATGAGGAGGACAGCATGGGACGGCAGCAGAGGGAAGTGAATATCCTGCTGGTGGAGGATAACCCGGACCACGCCGAGCTCACGCTCAAGGCCCTGAAAGACGGGAACCTGCTCAACGAGATCTTCTGGGTGAAGGACGGGGAGGAAGCGTTGGACTTCCTCTACCGCCGGGGGCGCTATGCCGACCCGACGACGGCTCCCCGCCCCGAGCTCATCCTCCTCGATATCCGGCTCCCCAAGGTGGACGGACACGAGGTGCTGCGCCGGATCAAGACCGACGAGGCGCTCCGGGCGATCCCGGTGGTCATGCTGACGACCTCGGAGCGGGAGGACGAGATCTGCCAGAGCTATCAGGCGGGCGCCAACAGCTTCGTGTCCAAGCCAGTCCGGTTTGCCGACTTCGTGGAGAAGGTCAGGAGCCTGAAGCTCTACTGGGTCTTGACGAACCTCCTGCCCGCCCCTGAATCGTGATGCTGAGCGCCGCTGTGACACCCGGCGAGCGGATCGCCATGCTCTTGGTCGAGGACGATGCCGATCAGGCCGAGGTGGTCGCCCGGACCCTGCGGCGCCAGGACTCGTCCTTCGAGGTCACCGCCGTGGGGGACGGGCTGGCGTGTCTCGAGGCCTTGACGCGGCAATCCTATGCCCTCGTCCTGCTGGACTACAGCCTGCCGCGCCTGAGCGGGTTGGAGGTGCTCGCGGAGATCCGGCGGCGGGGCGAATCGGTGCCGGTGGTGATGGTCACGGGGCAGGGGGACGAGCGGGTGGCCGTGGAGGCCATGCGAGCGGGCGCCTCGGACTATGTGATCAAGAGCAGCGGGTATCTGACGACGCTGCCGACGGTCATCCGGAAGGTCCTGAAGCAGCACGAGCTGGTGCTGGAGAACGCGCGGCTGTACGCCGAGGCGCAGCGCTCGCTGGCCGAGTTGCAGGCGGCGCAGGAGAAGCTGGTGGAGGGGGCCACGCTGCGAGCGCTGGGCGAGATGGCCTCGGGAGCGGCCCACCATCTCAACAACCTTCTGGCCGTGGTCCTCGGGCGGGCCCAGCTGCTCTTGCAGACGGCGGACGTGGGGGCGTGTCGGCGACCGCTTGAGGCGATTGCGCGGGCAGCGGGCGACGCGGCGGAGGTGGTGCGGCGGGTCCAGCGATTTGCGCGGATGGGCGCGTCCGAGGAACGCCAGGAACTGGACCTCAACGCGCTGGCCCGCGAAGTCCTCGAGATGACGCAACCGCGCTGGCAGGACCAAGCCCAGGCCCGGGGGGTCCCCATCGAGGTGGTCCTCCGGGCGGGTACTGTCGGGCCGGTTTCTGGCAACCCACCGGCGCTGAGGGAGGTGGTCATGAACCTCGTCCTCAATACCGTGGACGCGCTTCCCGCGGGAGGGCGGATCGAGATCCGGACCTTTCTGGAGGGGAAGCGGGCCTGCCTGGCGGTGGCCGACAGCGGGATGGGCATGCCGGACGAGGTCAGGGGCCACGCCCTGGAACCCTTCTTCACCACCAAGGGGCCCAAGGGCACCGGCCTCGGATTGAGCGTGAGCTACGGCATTGTCAAGAGCCACGGCGGCGAACTCGACCTGCAGTCGGCGCCGGGGCGAGGCACGGTGGCCACGGTCCGTCTCCCAGTTGTGGCGGCCTGCCTCGCGGACGAAGGAGTCGGTCCTGCGTCAGGCAGGGAGCGGACCCCGGTGACACCGCAGCACATTCTGATCGTCGACGACGACGAGGAGGTGCGCTCGATGCTGGTGGACCTGGTGGCCGGTCAGGGCCACGATGTCCTCCAGGCGGCGAGTGGCCGGGAGGCCCTCGCGCTGCTCGACGGAGGCACAACGATCGATCTTGTCCTCACCGATCTCGGGATGCCGGGCATGACCGGGTGGGAGCTGGCGCGCACCATCCGATCGCGCTGGCCCCGGCTGGCCGTGGGGCTGGTGACCGGTTGGGGCAACCAAGTGGATGTACCGCCGGCCGACTCCGAACTGATCATCGGGACGGTCGCGAAGCCGGTCAGCCCGGAGGCGCTGAAGGCGCTCATCGTAGGGGCGCGCGGGCGCCTGGAAGCCGACGATCGCAACTCCGGGGAACTGGCGGGCGCGCCGGCGACCGAAAGGCTGCCGGTCAGCTCCGGCAGGCCGCGGTGACGGCGACCATGGGCGTGGACGGCAAGCCCGCGGGCCCATCCGCGATCGAGGACCGCCCCCTGGGGACCGCCGACAGCCAGGCGATGGAGCTGGCCGCCCTGCAGGAGACGGCACAGGCCTTGACCTCGACGCTGCACCTGCCGGGGGTGCTGGAGGCCATCGCCGACCGGGCCATCACGCTCGTTGGGGCCCAGCGCTGCGCGGTGTTCGAGCTCGATCCCCTCGATGAGCGTCTGAAGGCGCGGGCCGCCCGGGGAATGTCGCCGAGCCAAGCGTTCTGGCCGCTCAGGCTGGGCCAGGGGGCGGCCGGGAGCGCCGCCCTGCGACGGCAGGTCATCTTCAGCCCCGACGTCGAGTCGCAGCCGCTTCCGATGTACGACGAGCCGTGGCCGGAGGCCGGGGCGACGATGCGCGAGATGGTCCGGCAGCAAGGATATCGCGCGATTCTGGGCGTGCCGCTGCTTAGCCGCGAGACGGTGCTGGGGGCGGTCTGCCTCTACTGGGACCAGCCCCACGCCTACGATGAGCGCGAGGTGCGACTCCTGACGAGCCTGGCCCAGTATGCTGCCATCGCCATCGAGAACGCCCGGCTGTATGCCGACATGGCGGAGCAGCGACGCGAGGCCGAGCTCCTGTCCGAGATCACCCGGGACCTGTCCTCGTCGCTGGATCTGGGGTCGGTCCTTCGCAAGATCGTCGAGTACGCGCAGGAGCGCTGCGGCAGCGACATGGCCTTCATCGCTCCCTATGACCGGGCCCGCGGGGTCGCCACCATCGTCGCGTCCGTCGGGACCCGCACCGACGTCTACACGGGCGTGGGCATCCGGCCCGGCAAGGGGATCGGGGGGAAGGTGCTAGAGACCAGGCAGCCGTTCGTCACCAGCGACTACCTCAGCGATCCCTGCCTCAGCCATGACTACAACCCACAGGCCGAGCAGGAGGGCTTCGTCGCCAACATGGCCGTTCCTATCCTGCGCGAAGGCGAGATCCTCGGGGTGCTCTGGGTTGTGAACCGCAGCCCGCGCCCGTTCACGGCCCGGCATCAGGCCGTCTTGACCAAACTGGCCGCCCAGGCGGCCATCGCCGTCGAGAACGCGCGGCGCTTCGAGGAGACCGAGCGGCAGCTCGGGGAGACGGCGGCGCTGCTGAAGATCGCCGAGGTCTTGAACTCCCCGCTCGACCTGGAGCCGGTGCTCAAGGAGATCGCCCGGCGGACGGCACAGGTACTGGGGTTCGACCGCTGCTCGGTCTTCCTGTGGAGCGACGGCCGGGTGCAGCCGGTGATGTCGCAGTTCGCCGACGGCCGGGCGGCGCCCGAGCTGTGGGCCGCCTTCAAGAGCCTCGAGCAGTACCGGATCGAGGAGATTCCGGCGCTCACCGAGGCCATGCGATCCGCCGCGCCGGTCGTGGTGCCGGACGCGCGGGTCAGTCCCCTGGTGCCCGACTGGTGGGTCGAGACCTTTGCGGTCACGAGCGTGCTGGTCGTCCCGCTCATCCGCCGGGGCACGGTGATCGGCGCCCTGCACCTGGACAGGACCGACCCTAGCCCGGTCGGGGAGCAGCAGCTGGCCCTGGCCATGACGATCGCGGCGCAGGTGGCCCTGGCGGTGGACACGGCGCGCCACTACGCCGACGAGCGGAGCCGGGCGGCCGGGCTGGCCGCGCAGGTCGAGATCACCCAGGCGGCGACCGCGACGTTCGAGCTCAAGCCGCTGCTCAAGAAGATCGCCCTGCAGACCGCTCGGGCTCTGGACATGGAGCGATGCTCCATCTATCTCTGGCGCGGCGGACACCTCCTCCCTGTCATGTCGCAGTTCGCCGATGGCCACTCCGACCCGGAGTTGTGGGCGCGCTTCAAAGCGTTCCGCGGCCAGCGCATGGAAGAGGTGCCGGCCTACGCCCAGGCGATTCGCCTCAAGCAGCCGGTCCTGGTCGAGGACGCGCGGAACAATGATCTGCTGGCGCCAGACTGGGTCGAGGCGTTCGGCATCCGCGCGGCGCTCGTCGTCCCGCTGATCGCCAAGGACGAGGTGATCGGGACCCTGAGCCTTCAGGACGTCCGGCGGCCGCATCACTGGAGCACGGCCCAGGTCGATCTGGCCATGACCATCGCCGCCCAGGTAGCCCTGTCGGTAGAGAACGCGCGGCTCTACGACGAGAGCCAGCGGGCGCGCGCCGATCTGCAGGGCAAGAACGCGGAGCTCGACACCTTCGTCTACAGCGTGTCCCACGATCTCAAGGCCCCCCTGGTCACCATTCAGGGGATGGCGGGCCTCCTCCTGGAGGAGTACCGGGAGCAGCTTCCAGGGGAAGCGGCGCGTTACCTCGAGCGGATCCAGGCCAACACCCAGCAGATGGAGCGCCTCATCGCGGACCTCCTGGCCCTGGCGCGCGTCGGGCGGGAGGCCAGGGCGGCCACGGCCGTGAGCCTCGCCGAGGTGGTGGACGATGTGGCCGCGGATCTGGCCACCGCCATCCGGGACCGGGGCATCCAGCTGATCCGTGGTGAGCTGCCAACCCTCTGGGGGGTCCGGACGCAGATCGAGCAGGTGATGAGGAACCTGCTGGGAAACGCCGTCAAGTATCTCGGCGACACGTCCGAGGGGCGGGTGGAGGTGGGGGCCGTGGACCGGGGGACGCTCGTCGAGTGTTACGTCCGGGACAACGGGATCGGAATCGATCCGGCCTATCACGAGCGCATCTTCGAGGTCTTTCAGCGCCTGAAGGAGGTCGAGGTAGATGGGACTGGGGTAGGACTGGCGATCGTGAAGAAGATCGTCCAGGGGAGGGGGGGACGGATCTGGGTGGAATCTGCCAAGGGCCACGGGGCGACCTTCCATTTCACCTGGCCCAAGGGGCCCGCAAGCGAGCCCCAGTGCTGAGTGGAGAACCCTCAGGCGGTAGCTGGCCTCTAGGTTCAGGTTCGGAACCAACTGGGTCCGGCACCGGCCCGGCGAAAACCCAGTCCGATTCCCGCATTCCCACGAGATTCCCGCGACGATTCCTGCCTCATTCCCACGCAGTGAGGTGAAGTGGGAGGCCTCAGGGACCAGATCCGGCGAGATCAGCAATTAGACGACGTCCAACTCGAAGGTGAGGCGAGTCGATTTCGGTGATTGCGGGCCCCCGCAACCAGCAACGACTAGGGGACCGAACCTAACGGCCGAGGGCGATAACCCGGATGTCGAAGGTCAGGAGAAGTCCCACCAGCTTACAAATCGCCTTCGGGTTACTGCCGCCCTTGATGAGAATGGACTTGTGGTCCTCGTCGCTCCCGAGGGGCCTGGGAGACTATTGATCTTTCACTAGATAATGGATACATGACTCACGACCACGGCAGATCGGACACGAGGATGCACGACCACAGGAGTTGCTGGGAACCGTGGAGCCGACGGAACGAGCGCCGCAGTTGAGCATCCAAGTGACGAATGTCTTCAGGTCCGCCGTTGGCCAAGTCATGCTTCATCTTGGTCCAGACGAACTCGTCGGGATTGAGCTCTGGGGCATACGCAGGGAACCGGTGAACGATCAGCTTCGGATGCCGGCGCAGGAACGCCTTCACGTCGGCGCGCTTGTGAATCGAGCCGCCATCCCAGAGCAGCTCGACCGGCCCGCGGAGGTGCCGAAGGAGGTGGCGAAGGAACAACATAACCTCCGCCCCTGTGATGTTTTCGGAATGGACGTGCATGTACAACCCTACGCGGGCGCGCTGGGGGGACACCGACACGGCGGAAATGGCCGACAGCTTGTCGCGCTTGTAGCTGTGTCGCACCGTGGGCGTACACCCCACGGGAGCCCAGGTCTTGCGCACGTTCGGGATCAACAGAAAGCCGCTTTCATCGAGAAACACGAGGTGGGCCCCACGTCGAGCGGCGTTTTTTTATATGGGGCCACACCTTCGTCTTCCAGTGTGCGATGGCCGCCTCGTCTCGCTGGAGCGCACGCCGTTCTGGTTTCTGCCAACTCCAGCCGAGGCCGTGCCGCAAGAGCTTCCAGACGCCGACCCGACTGTAGCGGACGCCGAACTGCGTCTCGATCACCTTGCCGATGCGCTTGAGGGTCCACAACTCGGTCGTGTGCCCGGCGGCCCGCGCGCCTCGAAGCAGCACCTGCCGGAGGCGGGCCTGCTGGACCGTCGTCAACCGTGGCGGGCGGCCTGGAGTGGGCCGCGCGCGTAACCCTCTCCGTGTGTCGCGACGATACGCTTGCTTCCATCGAACGACGGAGCTCAAGGACGCCTCGACCACGCGTGCGACTTCGCGATATGGGTTGCCCGCCTGCAGTAGGGCGATCGCCCGGCGTCGACGCTTCTCCAACTCCCCGGCAGTGCCAAAAGGTCTCATGCCGACCAGCATAGTGAAGCACAGGCCAATCGTATGCATTATTTAGTGAAAGATCAATAGTAGTGCATAAACGTGTACCGCCAGACTAGACTGGTCAGTCGCAGTGTTATGGCTTTCGGTCCGCGTGGGGCCTGTGTTATCCGAGCGGTTACTTCGTTCAGGGCTCGGAGGGCGTCGAGAGCCTCGTACCAATCGAGAGACTTTGGCGTCACGGCGAGCTTCTCAAGAGACTCCTTCATCTCTGGCTCAAGGGGCTCAGAGCATGATAGAAGCGCTCGGGCGGTCCGTTGCACAGCTCCGATCATCGTTTCGACGCGGAGTCCGGCTTCTGGTACGAATTGGTAATGATGTGCAAGGTCAACGGCGTCCGCGATACCAGCGAACTTGTCAGCTATAGTCAAGGTCACGTCATCAAGCGTGGCACAGATTTGTTGGAAGCGCTCCTGGTTCGTCACGAGCTTGTCAGGGAGACCGGCGCGCACTCCGAGATGTGCGCCAAACAATAAGGTTCCCACGCAAAGTTGGAAGATCTGCCGGCCGTACCCTAAAAGGGAGTGGTAGAGTGGCGCATTTGTGGCGTCCTGTGTCTTGATTGGCATAAACCGTAAGAGCTTTGTGCGTCCTTCATGAAGAATGTCCGAACGGGCATTGTAGAACTGCTGTGCCCACAGATCGAGTCTCGAGATGCGCCCGAGCAGAAGTGAAATGGAATCGGTGAAGCGGTCCGTCTTGGCTTCCTTGGGCAGACCCAGGAGTGCTTCAAAGGCGACAGCAAGGGTTACGATCGCTGTAGCGTGGTCACTCGCGAGAGCGTTAGCCCGATTGTACCAGGATATGGCCGTAAGAACGCGATCCGAGGTCGTACTCAGTGGCTGGGTAAGCAGCTCTGGGAGGAGATGAAAGTGGGGCGCTTCGGCTAAGGATTGAGCCCAGTCGAAGCTTAGATTCTGGCTGATGTTCAGGCTGAGGTGTGGCACCGGTGGATACACGCGTGATCCGGCAGCGACCCAAAAGTGGTGTTGGAAATTGTACAGCCCCCGATAGCCTGGCACGTGGCCCGAAGAGTCTGGCGTGAGTGCCGGGCCCGTGGAGACTTGCTCCACATGATGCTCTGGGCGGACGAGGTAAATGGATACTGGTTGAGGGCTGAAGATAACGAGGCTCGAGTGCTCGAAGTGCAGGAACGGATCGCCGGAAATGTGGTGCGGGGCAATGTAGCAATAAGCGACGATCGCTTGGATGTGCTCCAACTGTTTGATGGATTGGTCGCCCCAATCAAGATCGAGTGCCGGCAAGAGTGTGTAGGAGGCGGATCGGATTCGGAGGTCATCCTTCAAAAAGAGCATGCGGGTGATCTCAGCAAGATGGGCGGAATCCTCCGCGCTGAGATCAGTCGTATCGTCGGTTGATCTAAACGTGAAACTCCCGAGGCGGACCGGTGTGCTGGTCTTAAGGAACGGGAGAACCGCGAAGGCGCGACCCCATGGTTCTTGAGCCCGCAGAGACATGCTAACTCCTGGCGCTCCCGGTGTCAGTCTAACGGTCGCGTGTGGCCGCGCGCCCGGGAAGAATTGAGGTTCAGGGCAACCATTGCGCGTAGGCGCGAATGTCTATCATCGGGACGGTGGCGGTGCTCTGAAGCCGGGCGATAAGGTCGAAGAGGAACGCGGTCGCGGCCTTGCCGTGAGGGACGAAGCTGTAGCAACCCTGAGCATCGCAGCCAAACGTGCCATGGGCGGCAACACAGCCCACGTCGAGCCGACCGGCCGGATCGCCGCCCGCGAGCGCGTCGGCGAGCGGCTGGCCAAGAGCGGGATTCCAGTCGCTTTCAAACGTGAGAAGGCCGCCGATGAGGGGTGAGAGAGGTTTTGGGTCGTATGTGCCGCCGGCGTACGGTATGGGAAGGCTCGTCCGTTGAAGACGCCGGACGCTGGCAACCTTTTGCTGGGCATAGGTGATCTGGGCGGCGTTGACTGTCTGCTTGGCTTCGAAGACGGCGTAGACGCTCTCCGCGGGAACGATGATCTGGCCTTCGAAATGGAAGATGAAAGGCGAGTATTGCCGGTCGAACAGCACGACGTCGATCTGGTCGCTGAACGTGCCTTTGCTGTCGACGACGTGGGCGCTCGCCGTCTGATAGCGTTTGGGCAGGTAGGTCTGAAAGAGCTGAATCCAGACGCTCTCGCTGGCATCGCCCTTCGTGCCCGCGTGGCCGAAGGCCTCGCGAGCCATTGCCAGGCGCCGCTCGATATCGTCGTGGAGTCCAGCAAGAAGTTGGGCTAGAAACCAGGTCATATGACGATCTGGCTCCAGTTGGCTGCCTTCAGGGCCTGCGCTGCTGCTGCCTTGATTTTGGTTTTCTCTGCGACGGCAAGATCGTCGGAAATGATGTTGTTGGTGTTGGCAGGGTCCACGATGCGCGCATTCTGGAAGGCGTCACTGAGGTATTGAAAAACCCTCAATACATTGCCGGAGAGAGTCCCGTGCTGCAACGCCAGGGCGTTGATGACTGTCAACTCCAGATAGAAGGATGGGAAGTCGAGGTTGTTCTTGGCGCGCCACAGTTTAATGATGCGGCTTTCCTTCTGTCGGCCGCCGTCGGTGACATGCTTGATGTGCGTCAGCACGTTCGTCTTAGTCCAAGTGTCGGCCTTGCGTCGGTACAGGCTGTGATCGGCGCTGTAGGTATCCTGGCGCTTGCCGGGAACAAGGTCCACGGAGTAGCCATTTACCCGGATATTGATTGAAACATTCTGGCGCGTGGGCTTGTACCCCCTCTCCGTCATTCTGTTAAATAGCTTTCCATAGATCTGCTTCAGCGTGTCGGGGGTCTGTTCCGAAATGGAGATAAAAAGATCAATATCAGTCCCGCTCTTGTTCGCGGTGCCCTTCATGAAGGAACCGCTCGGCTGAACACTGAGGAGCATGGCGCCGGCCCACTCGCGGATGATCGGGGCAATCACCGCCTGGACGCCCCGGACCGGGGATAGTGGACCGGTGTTGACCGCCTCACGATCTAGGATACCCTGCAGGTACTCATCCGGTGTCATAGCTTTTCCGTGAGAGAGCCGTCCGGCAGGTCAGGGGCCAGAAGTTGTCGACCGGTGGCGCCCATATGGCATCGTTGGCACGCTACGACGGAGGCAGGTGAAACGTCAAGTAGAACCCTGTTGGGTACCAGCCGGTGTTACCAACCAAGCCGTTGGCAACACCTTCGACCGAAACTCCAGTCGGGATTCGGCTCGTCCATCAATCAAGTGGTTCTTGCACGGCCCTTCCGTCTTCCCCAAGTCCACACAACTCCACTGCGGCGACGCGGCCCAGGCTCCGAGGTTTTCGGAACGCCAGAATCACGTGCCCAAGCCCCTAAGGATCCTCGAGCGGGGATTCAAACGCGACTTTCAGTCCCCTAGAATGGGGTGCCACATTCTTTGCCCCTCGCTGATTCAAATCAGGGGCCCGCAACCACTTGCCGGCAAACAGGTCATTCGACTTCCGCTTCAAGGTAACAGCATAGCCTCAGTTCGCCGGAGAGCCTTCGTCGCCCCAACGGGTGGGACCGGCGGTCCTCGCGAGAGCTTTGTCCGGCCATGCGGAGCGGCTTCACCAGCCCCCCACCCGAGCCCCGCATCCCGGCTCGCATACAGCTGGTGCCGCTCCTTGCCACTCCGTCCGCCGCAAGCTATAGTCGGCCCGCGTCCACACCTAAAGGAGGGCGCCGGCATGGCCCGTCCGCGATCGGCGGTATACGCAGTCGAGGGCGAGTCCAGCCGCCCCGGGGTCCACCTTGATTTGGGTCACCGGGCAGCGTCCCCGCCACCACCTGCACGAGACCGTCCTGCAGCGTGCACTCAGGCACGCGGCGGTCTGGCAGGGGGGTCTTCCCCAAGCGCGCCAGCCCCACACCCTCTGCCACTCGTTCGTGAAGCATCCCCTCGAGGACGGACACGACATCCGCACGCTCCAAGAGCTGCTGGGGCACCGCGACGTCGGCACACCATGACCTACACGCACGTCCGGAACCGCAGGCCCGCCAGCATCCGGAGCACGGCAGACCGGATGGTCGGCCCATGAGCCGCCTGGCGGCCTTGCGGGGTAAATGCAGCGGGATAGGCTGTAGCGCTCTGCAGCCTATCCGGAGCGGCGAGGGTCGCTCCGGACACGGGCAAAGGGCGGCAACGAAAGCGCCGGGCGCTGTTCGACGCGGTAGTCCCTCGACCGGTAGACGCGGCAGGGGCTGGCAGGGGTTGCCCTATTATGCAGGTCAGCCTATCCAGTGGCCGAATTGTAGTTCGGTGCTGACATGACGAAGGGATTAGAGATACGCGCCCAAATCGACACAGAGAATGTCAAAGGGCTGCTTCTGATCAACGGTGGTGCGACCGTTGCTCTATTGGCCTTTCTCCCGACCGTGCTCGATAAGCCGCGCTACGAGTGGCTTGCGCGTGGGATTCTTTACGCCTTGCTCACCTTTCAGGCAGGCTTGATTGCTGCCGTCGTCCACAACCGACTCCGACGCATTTGCTCCCTGCTTTATGAACAACACCAATATCGGCCACCTCCTTGTGAAATCTTCGGGAAGAAGCTGCGAGAACCGTGTGTCTGCCATTGGAGCATCCTTTTCATGTGGCTTTCGCTTGCCGCATTCCTTACCGGCAGCGTCACGGTTTTTTACGGTGGCCTGCGCTCTCTTGAACACGGTGCTGCGTCTAGAAGCACAATGGAGACGCTATCGACCAGGGAGACAAAGACACCGCCCACCATTGGGGTCGACAGAAACGCCGACAAGCAAGCGACGATACAGACGAAGTCCTCCGCGCAGCCCTCGTTGGTAGCGGACGGTCCAAACGTCACAACGATAAGAAAGAACGTCCCGGAACTGGTGGCGAGAACGGCACGAGCGCTCGTGGCCGCCTTGCTGATGGCGTCAGCCACCTTTGTTCTCGGAACGGTTGTTGGCTATCAATACCATGCGATGATCTTCGACTTTCGTTCTAGCCCCACGACGACTGAGCCTGAGCTTAGCCATCGAAGATTGGTGCGCCGCTGGTACAGCGTTGGCATAGGTGTAGGCACGCCGGTCTGCTGGACCATGGACAGTTGGAGAACCGGGCCCGCGTACTTACTCCTTCTCGCCTTCCTTGTAGTTGCCTTTTGGGGCATCTGGTGGATGAACGCCGCGCTTGTCATGCGACGGCACATTAGCCGCCTGCGTGTGGGATGGGAATTCTTCTGGAGCTGCGTGAGTCTGAGTGTCGTGTCGGCGGTCTCCGGAGCGATAATGGTGGAACAGGCGTTCAAATGGCTTGCGTGGAACATCACGGGGACTCCGTAGTGCCGAACCAGCCGATTCAGCGGACCGGCGCGCCGGCCGCTGAGCGACAACATTAGGCCTCGCGAACATGACAACGACCACGGGCAAGAACTCCGAGCCAACGAATGTCCTCTTCCGAGTCAAGCGCGGGCTCAGCGCCTACGTAAGCTACCTCGCGGCATGCGAGATGAATCAAGCGTTCAGCGAATACGCCCTTTACGAGCCGATACTCCGCATCCTGATGGCTCGAGGCTACACCGTGAAGTGCGAATACAAGTGTCCAGGGATTGAGCAACCGGACCAAGGTGACAAGAAGCGCCTCGACTTCTATGCCGTAAAACATTCGCTCCGTCTTGCGATTGAAGTTAAGTGGGTCAAATCAAAGAAGCCAGACATAAAGCGTGATGTTGACAAGCTTCGGGCCTTCCTTGCTGCCAAGCCAGGTTCGATGGCTCTGCTATGTGTCTTCGGGCGCAAGTCGCACGTTCAGGTTCTAGAACTAACCACCGGTCGTTTCGAGGAACGTGGCAAGGCAGTATACGCAGACCTCAGGAAGACAAGATATGGTTGCAGAATCTATCAACTCCAACCGCCCAAAGGCCGTAACAGATGAGCCTAACCACGCCTTGCACCGAACGCTTCAAGAGTGATGCTTCGTTTTCTGCTGTCGCCCCGATGAACCCAAGCGTGCGAGGGACAGAACAACCGCAAGGAACGTCGCTCTACGCCTGGTTGGCTTCGTCGAGACTTGTGAGGCGCGAGTTGGCAGGATGCTGCTCTTGAGACGGTCGCGACATTGAGTACGAAGATGGACTACGGCGCACTGGTCACATTCGTGCAGGAGCACTTCACCGACGGTCTCGCGTTGGTGATCGGGTCCGGGCTGTCCGCCGCTGAGGGGATCCCGGGAATGCCCGCGCTTGCAACGCATCTCAGCAACGCCGGAAGCGTGCTGACGGGAACCGACGCGACACTGTGGAATCAGATCAAGGCCGTGCTGGTTGCCGAGGAAGGATTGGAAGCGGCGCTGCTTAAGCACCCGCCATCCGACACGCTTGAGGTCTGGATCGCACAAGGGACGTGCGAACTCCTGATGCCGAAGGAACGCGAAGTCATGAGTGCGGTGCTCCGAGGCGATCGCTCCCTTCGCCTGACGACATTCCTGGCCAAGGTGTTGAAGCCGACGAATGGGCTGCCGATCCTGACACCCAACTATGATCGGCTCATCGAGGTGGCATGCGAGATGGCGGGCTTCCATGTAGACACCACAGCCGTCGGGCACTACGCGGGGGCGTTCGACCATGCCCGAAGTTGCATGGGATCATGCCGGGGCATCACAACACGCGCCAAGACCACCGTCCTCGACCACTTCCCGCGTGCGATCGTCCTGAAGCCGCATGGGAGCTTTGACTGGTACCAATCCGGCAACGACGCGCGTCGTTGCAGTCTGGATCTGGACGCGGAACGTCTCATGATCACTCCCGGCGTCAACAAGTACCGGGCTGGCTACAACTCGCCCTTTGACAAGCATCGCGATTTGGCCAACGACTACATCAAGCGGGCCGGGCGTCTACTGGTCGTGGGGTACGGCTTCAACGACGATCACCTGCAAACCCATCTCGTAAAACGGATTCAGGACGGCACGCCCACGCTGATCTTGAATCAATCGGCGAGCTCGAAGGTCGCGAAGCTGGCGGAGGAATCGCCGCGCTGCGTTTGCCTCTCGAAACCGCCGGCATGGGCGGGAGTCGCGATGGTGACAAAGGGACTCCGGTTCGAGCATCAGGGGCACGACTTGTGGGATCTGGGCGTTCTGGCAAAGGAGCTACTGACATGAGCGATGCACCCATTCTGACGTTTGACGCGCCGAGCAAGCTCGGCAAGGTCGCCTCCGTGGACACAAGCCGCGTACTCATCGCGGTGGAAAACGCCGCACTCTTGCCACGCGCTGCCGTCGGGAGCCTTGTCGCAATTCAGGGGACGATCGCTCAGGAGTTCCTGATTGGCATGACGGAGCGTGTCACCCGGCAGCTCCGTGAGCAGACAGCGTCGCCTGATCCGATGGCACCCACGACGCTCGCGGTGGAGGTCGTGCCGGACGATTCGCTCCGGGCCGTCCTACTCGGCACCTACCGCACCATCGAGGGAACTGTCCGCAACCGGTTCAAGCGGGGCGCTGATTCGTTCCCACAAATCGATCGCGATTGTTTTCTCATCGAGGGCGGCAACCTTCAGCGTTTCATGGGGTTACTGGGCAAGGACCTGGATGAGACGCAGCGGCTCGAGCTCGGCTACTTCGCCATCGACCGCTCAGCCGCCGCGATCGCGAACGGCGATCGCTTCTTTCAGAGGCACGCGGCGATCCTTGGCAGTACCGGCTCGGGCAAGAGTTGCGCGGTGTCGTTGATCCTGGAACGTGCACACGCCCGCAAGCACGCGAACATCATCGTGTTCGACATGCACGGCGAGTACGCCTCGCTCGCGAACCCGCCCGCTCGTGAGGACGGCACAATGCCAATCCCTATTGCCGCCGGGTTCAAGATCGCAGGTCCGGGTGATCTCGCCAAGCCACCGGAAAACGCACTCTTCCTACCGTACTGGCTCCTGAACCGGGACGAAATGCTCTCGATGATCTTGGACCGCAGCGATCAGAACGCGCCAAACCAGGCAGCACGATTTACAACTCATGTGCGGGACTTTAAGGACAAGACCCTGAAGGACGAGAAGCAGGAGACGGTCCGTGCAACATTCACCGTGGACTCGCCCGTGCCCTACAGGCTCACCGATCTCCTCGTAATGCTGCGAGAAGACGACACGGGCACGAAGCCTGGGACGACGAAAGCGGAGATCAAAGGAGATTGGAACGGGAAACTGACGCGGTTCATCTCCCGCCTCGAAGCCAAAGCGGAGGACCGCCGGTATGGCTTCATGTTCAAGCCGCCAGAGGCTGCTCTCAAGTACCACTGGCTCGCGAAGCAAATCGCAAAGCTGCTTGCCCCGGGCGAGGGAAAACACGGCATCAAGGTGGTGGACTTTTCCGAAGTGCCGTCGGACGTGCTCCCCGTTGTCACGGGCGTATTCGCACGACTCCTTTACGATGTTCAGTTCTGGATGCAGCCGGACAAGCGGACGCCGTTCGTCTTCGTATGCGACGAAGCCCATCTGTACTTGCCGGTCCGTGAAGACGCGGACGCAGTCGAGAAACAGGCCCTTTACTCCTTCGAGCGCATCGCTAAAGAAGGCCGAAAATACGGCGTCTCCCTTCTTGTGGTGAGCCAGCGCCCCTCGGACGTGAGCCGAACCATCCTCAGCCAGTGCAATAACTTCCTTATCCTGCGCTTGACCAACGATCAGGACCAGAATGTCGTCCGTCGCCTCATGCCTGATTCCCTGGCGGGTGTCCTCGATGGCTTGCCGCTGCTCGACACCGGCGAAGCCTTGTTACTGGGCGACGCGATCCTCCTACCCGCCCGAATCAAGCTGAAGTTCCCAACCATCGAGCCGCTGAGCCAGACCCGCAACTTCTGGCAGGAGTGGGGCGAAAAGGCTCCGGACTCTGCCGCAGTTGTGGCAGCAGTCGAAACGCTGCGCCGGCAATCTCGCACAGCGGGAACGCTCGCTTGAAGCGCCAGCTTGCCGCTGGGGGTGCTGGGCGTTGGCTTCGGCGCCTCGAAGTATCGGTCTTGCAGGATCCGCATCAGCTTTCCCATCCTCTCGATCCATTTTTGGGTAGCCGTCGAACCAGCGGTTGCAGCGGACGCGCGTGCGCGCGCCGCTGAGCCGTCAGTCGTTAGCCGTTATTTACAATCATTTCCTTTAGACCTCCGATTTTAACCACAATCAGACCCTTGTAGGGACAGGCACTTGCCGACCGGATGTCCTGGAGGATTTTGAAGTCTACGACCAAGGACTCCCGGCGTTCATATGACTGCCGGGCTTTGGCTGCACTCGAGGGTTGGAGTTACGAGGCTTAGCGGATCCAGCCAGCGAGTTCAAGAATCACTTGATTCGTGGACACGTAGGCGACACCAGGTCGGCAGGAGACGCTGGAGTTCCGGCTTGGAGTGATGGGCTGAATCCCGACAAAAGTGTGACGCAACCAAGACACGCAGTACGCGGACCGCCCACGGACAAAGGAAGGGTATATGATCTTGCCAAATCGACGGTGCAGACTTTGGAAGAGGGTCGAAAAGCAACGGGGCGTCGGAGGAGGAATGCTCGTGATTTCACTAGAAGCCATTTGAAAACCGCGTGCGGCCTCGGCAGCGGTACCGGGGCAACCCATAAAATCAAGGCCCTCGGCATCGTCAGAACACCCGAGGAACGGTTTTGAAATGTCTTCTAACAACTGAAGGCATAGCGCGACAGTGGGTCCGATACGCTATGGCGCCGGGCATAGCCGTGGCGCTGGGGCTGGCGGTGGCTGGGGCAGAGGCGCCGTGGGCGCAGCCGCCGGGGCGGGTGACACGATTCCTCCCGTACTTTCGTGCGATCCGGGGTGTCCACGAAACCGGGCGAAGTTCAGGGGGGGCCTTAATGTTTCCTACGCTCGGCACGACGACGCCACGCTTCGCGCATTCTGCACTATCTCCTTCACGCCTCGATTGCGACACGATGGTTGCATTCGCTGCTCCCGGGCAATCACAGTGGTTGACTCTCGGCAAAGTAGGTACGATTGACGCTCCTTTGCTACCAGACAAAATGAGATGATAATAAGAAGGAATGCCAAGGCGGGATGGGTCATGTCAGAAGTGATCGAATCGATTGCGGCCGTTCTCAGAACCATTCCGTATGTCCTTGCGCTGCTGCTAGTACTCATCATCGGACTGGCCGTTACCTGGTACGTTGCCCGTGTCCTGCTGAAGTACATCAGCCCCCCGCCGGAGATTTACGTACACGAGGTGTATTGGGATGGCAAATCGGAGGATGCGCTGGCGCACACGTTCCGTGAGCGATTTTCACAGTGGGCCACTCTCCCTGCCGGCAAGGACCAAGCGCAGCAAGTGCTCTTCCTGCCGGACCATCTTTGGCGGGCTGAGCAGAAACTCGCCGATCTGAATGTCTCCATTGCCGGGGTAAAGGCGGGAGATGTCTTCGGGGTGATGCAGAAGTTCCTGAATCCGCCCTACAAGTTGCTCTCCGTCGAAGGGGAGACCAGCGGTCAGACTCACTACGTCGTTTTGCGATTGCAGCTGCACGGCAAGACGAAGCGCGAGTGGCGACTCTCGCAGCCGTTCGAGGCATCGAAGGGCGATGACGCGAAGAGTGTGCTCATTGACGCGGCGGTCTTCCGCGTACTGTTCGATCTCGGCGAGCAGACGCCGGGGAAGGCGTCCGAGTTCCCAGACGCTCAATCGCTGGAGGCCTTCGTTCGCGGGGCCGAGCGTATGCGGCTTTATCAGGAGGGCCAGAAGCAATCCGATCTCGTGGCAGCAATTGAGAATCTTCGGATCGTCGAGCAAGAGATGCCGCAATTCGAGCAGGGGCTGACCCTGCTGGCCCTCGCCCTCGCCGAGGATCGAAAGGAAGAGCAGGCCATACGCATCTACGGGCGGTTGCTCCGGACGGACGCACCGCTCGACAAGCAGTTGCTGGCAGGCCTGAGCCCCGATGAGAAGGCGCGACGGTATCAGCTCGAGCTCAACCGGTCACAGTCGCACTTCTTCAGATATACCCTTGATGGAGCCGCAACGTCTTTGAAGCACCTTCGTGCGTTGCGCGGGCTGATTCGGGGCGACCTGCAGGCGGGTTCCGCTGGCGCGCACGAGGCACGCAAGGTGCAGAGTCTCGCCGCATACGCCGCGGCGCAACTCGCAGACGTTACTGGTCATCTGGTGACATTCGTTGAGCGTAAGCAAAAGGTCAGTGGAGCGACCATTGACGCGTTGAATGAGGCCCGTGCCGCAGCTTCACAACAGGCCATCAAGACGGCCACGATGCCGCTTCAGGAATTCGTTGCGGCGGTTGCAAGCACGCACCGCGCATTTCTCACAGAGGCGCAGGACGCGGATCAACATGCGATTCCCTATTGGACGTCGGGCGCGCACAGCGCGACAGCGGAGCGGCGTGCCTTGCAACGCTTGATCATGAGCGCGCAGGGATATACACGATATCGTCAGGCGCTGCTTGAGGCGCCAAATGAGGCGCAGTTCCGGACCGAGTGTGATCAAGCAATCCGCGAATTGGAGTCGGCGAACGCGGCACAGCCGCGGCAGTACACCGTGCTGCAGAATCTGGGGGCAATCTATGCGGAGCCGTCGTTCAGCTCGGCCCTGAGCGACCTCTCGACGGCCGCGGATTACTTCCAGCAGTCCCTCAAGTTGAAACCGAACGACTACTGGGGTCACTACAAGCTCGCGCAGATCTACGGAAGACTGGCGGCAAAACCGGCGGGTTCGGGGAACGATCTGAAACTCGCGCGGGAGCATGTCGACAAGGCACTGGCCCTGCGGGACGATGATGAGGGTCTCTTGCTGGTGTCAGCGCGAGTAGCAATGTGGGAGTGGTCGGCGTTGTCGGGGGACGGGAGGGATGCAAAACGCGCAGAAATCGACCAGTTGCTCCATAACGCGCGCTCGGATGATCCCGGGGAACTGCATTGGGCAAAAGCAGTATGGGCCATCCAAAAGATCCGCGGCTTTCACTCCAGCAAAACCGAGGCGAAAGAGAAGGAGGCCGAGTTCCTCCTCGAGCGGAAGAATTCGCTCGAGTCGCTGAAGAATGCGAAGGCGTTTTATGACAGCCACACGACTTGGTGGGCGAAGGATCGGGCCGTCCGCATCGCAACCGCCGAGAAGGAAGTGGCCGCCTCGAATCTGGCTACCCATGCGCTGGTCACCGCTTTGTTTTGATTCGCGTCGGTGCGCACGAGATCGCGCGAAGGGTTGCCGCGCTGCTGCGCAGCAGCGACTTCAGCAGTGGACGGTAGATGTAGGGTGAGAGTCCAAACCGCTTCTGGAAAAGCGATTTAACGCCCATGGTTTCTCGAGCGATGAGCTTTGGGCGTGTCGAGAACGCGCCCAGTACGTCGCGATATGTCTCGCGGAGCGGCCACTTGAGTGCGCGCGACGGACCGATCAGCACGTCTCCTGGAATTCTACGAGCGTATTCGACCAGGTGTCTCGACAGGAATGGGTTTCTGACCTCTACCTGGTACCCGCCGTAGATTTTGTTTACGGCCCGCAGATCGAAGCGGTAGTACGTCGACAGGAAGCGTTCCTGAAGAGCGTGGTGAGGGACACGCCCCAGGAGATGGCCATAGCCCACGAAGAGCTCGTCGGCCCCGGATCCCGTCAACGCAATGTGGATGCCGAGCTCCTGCAGGCGAGCGGCGAGATGGAGGTGCATGCAGAGCTCTTCGACGATGCTGCGATTAGCGATTTCCGCGCAAGCGACTGCACTGGTGGGCGACGCTGGGGGTGCAAGCACGAGCTCCCAGTCGAGCCCCAACTCGCGAGCCACTCGCGCCGCGTTGATTGCGTCTGGGGCACGGGCGTCGACAGCAACGGTAAAGGCGCGCGTGACTCCCGACTTGGCGGCCTCGAAAGCTATGATCGTCGAGTCGATACCGCCGGAGAGGAGAATCACCACTTCGTGACGAGGGTCGTGCGCCGCGGCTTGCGAACGGACAGCCTCAGCAATACGTCTGCGGAGCACGCGTTTGCAGAAGCTCTTGTACTTCGCGTCGGAGCCGCCAGGTTTGTACGTGGTTTCGAAAAGCTCTCCCGAGTATGTGTAGTGAATGCCCGGAACGACGGGCCTGACGGCTTCGAACGGATGCCCGGCAGCCACGAGGGTCTTGATCTCGGTAGCGACACTGAGACGGGTGCCGTCGTAGGCAAAGTGAAGAGGCTGCTCACCAAGCCGATCCGTTGCGAAATGGATGTAGCCGTCATGGCTGGATAGGTAGACGATCGCCCAGTTGCCGTGGAACGATCTGAATGCTTTCCTGGGGCCGATCGATTCAAGTCGAGCGAGGACCACATCGGTATCTGAACGGTTCTGCGTCACATCCCAGAGCTCGCCCGTAAACGCGAGAACTCCGCGGCGGCCTACCGCTGGCTGGTGACGAGGCGCCCGGCCGCGAATCGGCAGAAGAGAGTGAGCCAGAACGTGGCCGTTCGGCATCGTGTGCCAGCGGACCGGTAGCGTTCCGCGCCTCTGAACGAAATGCGTGACGCGTACGTGGGCCGCGGCACTGAGCGGGCACGTTGAGACGAACAAACCGCACATAGTCTAACGGCCCTTCTGGAAGACTAGAAGTCGCTCCGATCGATGCCCGCCGCGCTGTCCGTTCCGATGATAGGGCACACACCCAATCATGAGCTTGTACACGAAGAAAGGTCGAAAGAACTGTCGCGCGATCGCAATTGCGTCATCGGCAACCGCGTGTGTCTCCGTGTTCTCGACGTTCAGGCAGTAAAACCCACCCGGCTGGAGGATGCGGTGAATCTCGCGCATCTGTGAGGCGAGAAAGTGGGTTTTCCATTCTTCGTACTCAGGATAGCGAACCCAGCTCTGTTCCCGGCCGCGACCGTATCGTTCCCGCGCGAAGTAGGGTGGCGAGCTGATCACCATGGCGGCATAGCGTCCCGGCAACTTAGGCAACAACGTTTCACAACGACCTTGGAGGACGCGTCCGCGGCCTTTGGTGAGCGGATGGCCGGAGAGAGCGTCGAGCAGGCGGCTCATCCCTTTCACGGACTGGGTGTTGGGCTCTATGCCGATGTACTCGCGGTCCAGGGGCAACGCGCCCAGCAGCCGGCCGCCGAAACCTGCAGAGGGATCGACGATGATGTCTCCATCTCGCGAATAGCGCTGGTACAGAGCGCGGGCCGCAGTCGGCCGAAAATTCGAAACTCGCTTGGTGTTGGAAAACGTTGCAAGCATCACCCTCATGTTGTTCGCGTTCAGAGGCGTGCGGTCGGTGTTGATGCGAAGCGACCGGTCTATGCAGTGAGCAAGTAGAGTGTCGTTGCGAAACACCTGCACTGGACTGCGGAAGTACTGGCACTTGACCGCCCACATGTGCGGGTGAAAGAAATTTGCTATGCCGAGTCCGAGGGGCGACCAGGTGATGGAGCGGCCGCGGCCGAAAACCGAACGGCACGACATCGCGAACTGACGGTACTGTTGCTCGAGTTGGCTTCGGGACAGCTTCGGATAAGGGAAGCCCTTCGATCGCCAGTGGTCAAACGCCGCGTCCTTGTAGCGCCCGAGTTGGCGGACGGACAGCGCGGCGATCTTCTCGGGGCGCAGATATTGAAAAGGCATCTTAACTAGTCAGAGCGTTAGGCGCCCACGAGTCTAGCACGATAAAGATCAGGAGAGAGCGGCGTCCTCTCCGCTGACGTCGGACATAGCGCACCGTCAGTCTGCGGAAGTTGCCGAGCCAGCCGATCGTGCGTTCGACAATCCAGCGCCGCCGATAGCGGCGGAGGCAACCACCGTCTTGGTCCGTGGCCTGCGTATTGTTCCGGCGGGCGGGGATGATCGGCTGAATGTGGCGCCGCTTGAGGAGGCGCCGCACGGCATTGCTGTCGTAGCCGGGATCGGCAATCAGCCGCTGCGGCCTGCCCCGGATCGGCTGACTCGCGAGGGTGTGTTTGAGGAGCGTGACCTCCGCCGGGGACGCCGCGTCGGAGAACAGGCTTTATGTTACTTACGCGCTCGGGCGAGTGCCGCACCAGCGCGTCGTAGACCACGCGCACGTAGTTGTTGGCGTCCGCCAGGCCCAGGAACGCGCGGCGCCACACGCCGCCGTACTGCCCCGTGCGCTCGACCGTGGGCACGACGAGCGGCTCGCTCGGCAGCCGCTGGTCCACCGCCGGCAGCTTGCCAGCCTTCACCTGCTCGGCCAGGATCGGCGCCTCCTTGTACTTCGACTGCGCGAACGCGGTGTCGCCGAGCGGCGCCGCGATGAAGGCGAGCACGAGCAGGATCAGCGGCAGCATTGGCATGGGCGCTCCTCCCTGGTTGCGAGAGCCTAGGGCGACGGCCGCCCCCTCGTCAAGCAATGAGCGGCGCGACAGCGATGCTCGGCGCTACGTCGCGTTCGCCAGGCGCGCCAGCGTCGCCAGATCCGGGACCTCGAGGTCCGGCCGTGCCGTCGCCGGCGGCGTCGCGCCGAATCCGGCCTTGCCGTGCCGGCGGTTGAGCCAAACCGTGTCGAGGCCGAGCTGCTTCGCCGGCACGTGATCGTGAAAGAGGCTCTGCGCGACGTGGAGGATCGCGGCCTTCGGCAGGCCGAAGCGCGCCAGCGCGTGGTGGAAGTTGTTGGGCGACGGCTTGTAGCTGCCGACCTGCTGTGCGGTGACGATCCAGTCGAACTCGACGCCGAGCTGCTGATTCGTGCGGGCGAAGAGGTCGTCGTCGACGTTGGAGATGATCGCCAGCCTGAAGCGGTGCTTGAGCGCGGCCAGCGCGGCGCGCGTATCGGCAAACGGGGGCCAGTCGCCGACCGAGTCCGCGAAGCGCGCGGCGTCGGCGCCGGAGATCGTGATCCCCAGCCGCGTGCCCAGCTCGGACACGACCGCCGTGAGCACCTCGCGATACGGCCGGTACGGGCCGTGCTCGGCCGTCGACTCGATCTCGCCGTACAGCGTCAGCATGCGGTCGGCGTCGACGGTCACGCCGTGACGCGAGAGGATCGGTCGCAGCGCCGCCAGGATGCCGGTCTCCCAGTCGATGAGCGTGCCGTAGCAGTCGAAGCTCAGGACCTGCTTGCTCGCGAAGTCGATCGTCGCCACGCCAGGAGTATGCGCCGGGTTCAGGACATGAGGTTCAGCACATATAAATGATGCGATCACGCGACGCGTCGCGCCGACGGGCACGGTGTCACGCCTCTAACAGCAAACGGCCAGGTGTCAGGACCTCCGGGTCACTTGGAAGATGGCTTGTGTGCATGTGTCACGACCTGCGGGTCACTCGTAGAAGCGACGACGTGGCAGCGGTATTGCGCCTCCTGACGCATCGACCGGCCCCGACGCACCTCGGCCACCATGGGCTGGTGTCATGCTTCCCGGGGCCTTCGTGATCCCTGGCCTCTCCCCCGGTCGTCAGTCTTCCACGATCATCCCGACCCGGAGGTCGTGGCACTTTACAGACCCGCACGTCGTGACACTTATCACACTACCTGTCAGACGAGGTCGACCCCGAAGGTCAGGTTGTTCGCTTTCGGTGATTGCGGGCCCCCGCAACCATTGTTTACAAAGGGTTGGCCGGTCATCGGCCAACCCTTTGTGCTTCCGGTGTCCGAATACTGTCCGAAACTAGTGACGGGCGGGTCGTCCGCCCAATTGAAGCGAACAAACTCGCAGGAGGAAACGATGAGCGTTTCGCCAATGGGTCATGTCGTGATTGGTGTGAAGCACGTGTGCAAGGAATTGCGGGAGGATGGGTTAGTTCCACGAGGCGTCCCCTACGCCTCCGAAGTTGCGGACGTGATCCGGCATCGAGGAGGCAAGCGCGCCGCACGCTGGTACATGAAGGGACTTGCGGATATGGCGAAGATGAAAAGGACAGGAAAAACTCCAAAACGTTTGAAGCTGGGGCGCATTCGAGTGCAGGTGGGGAATGAGTTAGTCGATATTCCGCTCGACCGGGAGACGCTCGCGCGAATCCTGAAGAGTTCCTGATTCGAGAGGACTAAGGCCCACAGGTTGCAGCGGAAGCACCAAGGGGCTAGCCGGGCGTCGGCTAGCCCCTTGGGCGTTGGGGAGGAATGCAGGAGTACCACGTCGTTGATCCTAGCCCGCCTAGCATCTTCAGGTAATGAATCGTTCCCGTAAAATGAAAGATGGAGAGGCTTACTGGCCTCTCACAAAGCTGCCCTTGAGCATCCCGACCTCGTCGACCTGAAGTTCATTGCCGGTTAGCTTGACGATTCGCTGCACGACCACCCGCCGAACCCCCGGGGCCTGGCCGCGCACCTGGGTCTCCGTCTTGATCCGTTTGCCATCGTCGGACAGTGACCACGTGAAAGACTCTGTAACCTCACCCGCCCGGACTACGTGTGGCCCGCTCATGTACTCCTGGTTTCTCAGGATCGAAGCGCCGGTGCCGTCTTTGAACAGTTCAACTTCATGCGAATATGGGTCATTCTGCCACTTCACGCGCAGACTCTCTGGCGTTTCGATCCAGCGTCCGAGCACGGTCGCCTTCGATGTCCAGGCCTGCTCGCAGCCGCCCGCGACGAGCACCACGAGAATCGCGCTCACGAATGAGTTGATGAACATGGGTTTCGCCGCTCCTGTCACCGCAATTCGTTAAAGGCTGGTACACCGCGAAGCGGGTGCACCATGAAGGCGCTGCACCCAGACTCGTGTGCCCGCGACGCCGCTATCCAGCGCACCGCAACGCCGATGCTCTTCGAAGAAGGCTAGGACAGCGACTTCAACCGGCGCATGGGGCCGCATGGCTTGCTTACTTCCCCGTCGGCCCGCGCGGGTCGACGGTATCGGGCTCATTCTTTACCCTCCAGATCATGTGGTGGGATTGAAGGGCCGAGCCGCCCACGCCTTGCTGAGGGTCACCTACGGCAAATACGTCGGCGGACCGTTGAATGGCGGCTATAGCCCGCATGGACAAAGCCATCGCGCCCGGGGCCTTCTCCGAGCGAATCCACTCACGGAATCTTTTCTTCTGTTTTTCACGAATGTCGTCGTCCAGCAGAAGGTAGACGATGTAAAAGCTCAGGTGGTTCGACTGCCTCGCCCCGTAGTTCTTACTCATCCAGTACCAAATGAGGGCGACCCCGAAGAGTGCCCATCCCCATGCCACATAGCCCGTCGCCGCGAGGCCGAGGAGGACACACCCCAAGAGGATCCAGGCCCAATACTTCACGACGAGAATGTCGTAGAGGTGGTAAAGCACCGCCTGTCTGCGCCAACCTTTCATCGCTGCATGTCCTTTCCAACGCCTACGCGGGTCCGCATGGTGGCTCCGTCATTCCTTCGTGTGATGGAAGGCGCGCTCGCTCATGCCTCCTCCTTGCACCTACCGCAAGCCGCTTCGCCTGCAGAGTTTGGTGAAGAGCAGGATGCCGCTCTTGTCACAGATAGACTCGACTAGTTCCGGCTTCTCAAAGTTGGGCTGCTTGTGAACGCGGTTTACGGTCATCGTCATGCAGACGTCGACGCGGAAATCGAACTCGTCCCGTTGTGATGCCAAGAAACCGATCTTCTCGCTTGCTGACCCTGTCCACATCACGAGTTTCCCGCACGTCGGGACCACCGTCTTTTGAACGTCGTCGATTGGACCGCCGCGTGCCACCCAATCGTCAAGAGTTGTGAAGTAGCGCTCTTCGAGTTTCTCCGAGATTGTTGGCTGCTGCCCTTCGCTCTGAGCAGAGAGGGGGAGGCCCGTTTTCAGGGTCGCCTCCGGTTTCGGCTTCCACTCCCGTGCGCGCCTTTCCGCCTCAGCGATCTGAGCAGGACTCATTCGAGCCGCCAAGGATTTGCCAGCGGCCTGAGCCTGAGAAGCAATATCGGGCGCGCCACGGGCCGGCATACTGATAGAGGGATCCCCGACCTGCTGCGGAGCTAACAAGAGCCACATCAGGGCTTCAACCTTGTCTCGAGGAACGCCCAGCCCGTCCTCGTAGAGCACAGAGAGATTAAACTGGCCCGCAGCATCACCCTGCTCGGCGGCCTTGCGGGTCCAGAATGCTGCCTTCTTATAGTCTCTCGGCCCACCAAGTCCGTACGTATAGAATGCACCGAGGTTGAACTGGCCCTGCGGGTGTCCTTGTTCGGCGGCTTTGATGGACCACTTGACGGCTTCAGGGTAGTTCCGCGGGACCCCGAGGCCCAGCGAATAGACGGCGGCCAGTTGCGCTTGGGCCTCTGCTAATCCCTGTTCAGCGGCTTTCCGGTACCACTGAATAGCCACAACATGGTCAACAGGGACTCCGAGACCCTGGTTATACATGAAGGCGACATTTAGCTGAGCCTCCGCGTGCCCTCCCTTGGCGAGGGGCAGAAATTCTCGGAGGGCCAAATTGTAGTCGCGCCGCGCAAAGGCCTTCTGGCCCTCCTCCCATCCAGCATGGGCCAAGGTCGCGACGGCGAGGATGCAGAAGAGCAGGGTGACGACGATGTAGGGCTTGCGGGTGGTCATAGATTGTTCCTTTTTAGGTCGCTCACCGCAGGCCGCAAATCTTGTCCCACATTCTGCGGATGGGACCTCGCGACTCCTCCGGCCACACACACTTGTCAAAGGCCGTCGCCTGCTTCGGGTCGTCCCGATCAAGAGTCTCAACGGTCTTCCCTAGAGAAGCGGCACAGTTCCTTAGCTTCGCGTCAAGGGATCGCTCCTGAATCAACCGCTCAAGTTCCTCCCGGCGCTGTAGCTCAGCCTGACTCACCTGTTCCAGTGGGACAGGCTTGAGTATCCACGACGCGCCGAGGATGGACCCGGCGAGAATGAGGACATGGAGTGTTTTCATCGCTTAGCCGTTGCCGCCCGAGCTGGTCAGGGAGAATGGTAGGTACGTTCTACCCGACATCCCAAGAATGTACAGCGCCGAAAAGTTCAGAGGCAAGGGAAGGACATGCTCGGTGACGAATACTCTCAGCTCGCCGATGTCCCCATCACTGGGCTTCCACCAATCGTCGAAGGCGATGACTAGCACATGGGAGGGACCGTAGTGGTCGGTTCTGCTTGCTTTGCCCTCAGCTGCCTCCTTGATCCAGGCGCACTCGCGTCGCACGTGCTCCTCACGATCAACGGCCATTAGCTCGACGTGAGTGTTCCGGTTCCGCTTGTTGCCCGAACTGATGACGGGCGACCACAGGCGTACGCCTCCGTGCGTCACGAAATACTCCATGCGGAGATGCGCTTGAGGGTCCCACGCTTGCGTTATCTCCACCATGACTTTCAATGGTGGCGAGACGGAGCCGTCACGGACTACGGCGTCGAAAGATCGGTTGTCTGGATTGGGAGTGACTAGGATGTCTTCCCGGCCCGAGTAGCGGTGCTTGACGAACAGATTCAGCGGATAAATCTCCTCATAGAACTTCTTGAAGGGTCCTTGGTGCATCAGGGCGGGTTTTCTTGCGTCCGCAACTTCGGCGATCGCGGCGATTGTCTCGTCTACCCACGCAGCCAATTCGGCGGGTGTTCTCGGCTTTGCAAGTTCCGCGAAGGGCAGGAGGGAGCGTGGGTCAGGCACGGCAACCGACCATCAGCTTCTTGGCCGTCGAAGGATGGATATTGTCCTGGTCCTCCTGCCATAGCAACCACGTACACTCCGCCGAGGCCGACGTGGCGACGGCGAGCAGGGTGCAGAGGATGACGAAGAGGAATCCGGTGTAGATGGCGGCCCTCAAGGTTGGACCCCCTTCCCGTAAGATTGAAGTAGCTTCTCCCAGCCCGGACGGGAATCCTTCGTCGCCTCTCTGATCCACCCCGGAGACTTCTTGGGCACTTGTCCGGCCCATTCCGCATTAGCTTTGAGACGTGCCTCGACGGCCCCTAACTCTTCACGCAAATCACCCCACAGAGTGCGGACGTTGACATACAAGCCGAGGGGGTCAACCCGAAGCGTGAGATGCTGCCTTTCCCCCCAACTCACCACCATCTCGATCAACTCGGCCCCGACTTTGACGTACTTGGTCTCGTACGTGTGCGCGATGCCGTCGCGAAGCGCGGTCATCACGTCTAGGGCCATAAACTTATCCACCTCGTTCCGCGCGAGCAGCTTGATCGGGACATCATTTTCGTCGCCGTCCACGAGGAGACTGAGGGCTTCGGCACCGACCATCAAGACCAGGGCGGCCATGTAATTGCCGCCGTGGCCCATCGCCAGTGTGTGCTCTATGTCGTGTTCGAGGAATTCTCGAAGCTGCTGGAAGGCGGCTGATCGGGTCGGTTTCATACCGGAGCCCTCCTTACAGGCTGGGCGGGAGTCTAGCAGAGTCAGAAACTCTCCGAGAGTTCTCCGAGAGTAGGCCCCAACAAGGCCCAGAGCGGCCCATAGCCGAAAAGGCGGGCGTCAGGAGTTTCGCGAGTTTCTCTGGGGCGCTCTGGGCGGCACCGCGCTAAAGATTCCCCTGTATGCCGAACGCAAGGGCTGGACGCCCGACCGGACCTTCAGCGCGTAGAAAGGAGTGCGCCGGAGTTGCTATTTGACAGGTCCATCTTCTGCTCTTCGCCAGTGATCTCAACTGGTACGAGCCAGCTAAGTTCGTTATCGAAGACTTTATATTCCGCATACAAATAGTATTTACCTCTCGGCACCGTCCTGAAGGCATAGGTGCCGTTGACGTCAGTGCGGGTGGACTTCGCCACCGCGGCCGCTAGAATCGGGCGAGCACGGGCGAGATACGTGGCTCGTACTTCAGAGAGCCTGGCGGCCCAGGCGGCCCAATTGTCGCCGTAGGACTTCAAGAAGCCACTGTCATACCTCAAGCTTGAGTATGCTTGGTACGCGGCGTCATAACCTGCCTGTGCCTTCGAGGACTCTTCACGAGATTCCTTCTTCAATCGCGTCCATTCTTGGTCAAACTTTTCTGAGCGGGCAATAAGGACTACTTCAACATCTGCACCCCGCTTAACATCCCCAGATTTCATGGTTACAAAGATGGTTCCTGTTATATCCCCGCTCCGCGAGCAGGCCATCACCAACACGGAAAGCAGGAGGTAGCCGGTGAAGAGTCCCAACAACTGAGCGCGCCGATTGCTCATCAACACCTTCCATTGCGAGGCGGGCGTTTGAGGGCCTCAGTGCCACTATCGGCACACCGACGGGGAGTCTAGCAGAGTCAGAGGGTGTCCGAAAACTGTCCGAAAGCGACGCCCAACACTGCCCAATCACACCCCAAGCAGATAGCGTTGAGAGCTAGGCGTTTCGCGGATTTGCTTGGGGGGCGTTGGGTGCCGTCGCGCTAGGGATTCCCCTCATAACCCAAAGGTCGCTGGTTCAAATCCAGCCCGCGATTTGAACCAGCCAGATTTGAACCAGCCGGCAGAGCCTTGAAGTAGCGCATCCCACCGGCCCAAGTGCGGGCGACCCAAGGCGTGTCACGGAGATACATATGTCCTGCGAGGCTTGCGTTCGAGTTATTTTGATGTATACATATGGGCCATGGCGCGACGCCGGGCACCCCGACCGGTCGCCGGACGGCCGCGGATCACGTTCTACTGGGACAATCCCCCGGGGCCGAGGTCGGGCGGCAGCATTGAACGAGTCTGGCGCGGGCAGGTCTACGAACGTGAGGTTGGCCCAAGTGACTGGCTGGATGTCCCGGAAGCTGCGGCGGCCCTGGGCGTGCGGCATGTCTTTTCGGTCTACCGGGCGATTTGGGATGGGCGGCTCGACGCGATCCAGCGCGGTCGCGATATCCGGGTTTCCCTGGCCGCGATCAAGGCGTACCTGAAGGAGGAGGCATCGCGGCCTGGCCGGAAGGGTCGGCGGCGGCTGAGGGAGTGAGATCTCCGCGTGCGGCCATCACTGGCCCGACGGGGTGTAGCGGGGGGTCCTGACAGGGGGTCCTGACAGGGGGTCCTGACCGGGGGGTCTCGACGGGGATCCCTCCCCCTATGGGATGGCAGAGTGTATCCCCTATAGGATATGGGAGATACCACGGACATACGGAGGAGATACCCATGCAGATACAGGAGAGCATCTACGGTGGACGGGCGGACGACATCTATGGCGCTCCCATACCGGTGTCGTCCATCTATGTGAGCCTTGTCTGTGCTTCGGCCATCGTCCTCGGACCGCTGGGCGCGTGGCAGGTGCCGGCGCGGTACAGGGCACGCCCCGTGACGTTTGTGCCGTCGCAGTTCTGGCCCGACGCCGTGCGCACGGCCGTCGTGGACGCGCTCGCCTCGGCCTTGATTCGAGACGTGGTGACGCCCCCGTATGAGCCCGGTCCCGAGGAGATCTCGACATGAGTGCACGGACGGGTCGGTCGAGTCCCCGCCCCTTGGCAGCGGCCGGCCCGGTGGTGGCCGCCGTCCTTGCCCGAAAGTCGACGGAACAGGTCGGCGTAACAGACGAGCAGCGGTCGGTGACCCGGCAGACCGAGCATGCCCGGGCCTATGCGCTGGCGCACGGCTGGGTCGTCCGGGATGAGTACATCTTCGTGGACGATGGGATCAGTGGAGCCGAGTTTCGGAAGCGACCGGGACTGACGCGGCTCCTGAACACGCTCCGGCCGCACCCGCCCTTCCAGGTGCTCATCATGAGTGAGGAAAGCCGGCTCGGGCGGGAGCAGATCGAGACGGCCTACGTCATCAAGCAGATCCTCGATGCCGGAGTACGGATCTTCTACTACCTCGACGATCGGGAGCGCACGCTCGACTCGGCCACCGAGAAGATCCTTCTCTCGCTCCACAGCTTCGCCTCCGAAATGGAGCGGGAGCGGGGGCAGCAGCGGACGCACGACGCCCTGTCGCGCTTGGCGCGGAGCGGCTTTGTCACCGGCGGCAAGGTCTACGGCTACGACAACGTCCGGGCCAGCACGCCCGGGTTGGGCGGTGGGGCACACCGGCCACCAGCGCGGCGGGTGATTAATCCGGCGCAGGGCGCCGTGGTCCGCCGCATCTTCGAGCTGTCGGCCGCGGGCTGGGGCATCACGCGCATCGCCAAGCAGCTCAATGAGGAAGGGGTCTCCCCTCCCCGCGGTGGTGAGCATGGCTGGGCGCCGACCGCCATCCGCGAGATGCTCCACAATGAGCTTTACCGCGGCCGGGGCCTCTGGAATCGCACCAAGAAGGCCCACCGGCGGGGGACGAAGACGCAGGAGACGCGGCCGCCCGCAGACCTGGTCGACGTTGAGCTGCCTGATTGCCGGATCATCTCGGAGGACCTCTGGGAGGCCGCGCATGCGGCGCTCGATCGCCGGGCGAGCGTCTTTGTTCCCCAGATCCGGGCCTTGACCGAGGCGGAGCCCCTTCCGCAGCTGACGCCGCCGTCGCCGTACCTGCTGAGTGGGCTCGCCCGCTGCACCTCGTGTGGCGGGCCGATCATCGCCATGAGCCGTCACCACGGCCGCCGTCGGGGCTACTTCTACGGGTGCGCCCACAACTCGAAGCGGGGCCCGGCCATCTGCTCGAACAACCTTCATCTCCCGCAAGCGATCCTCGACGAGGCCGTACTGGGCGCCATGGTCCATGCTCTCGATGCCGAGTTGGTGGAGGCCGCCGTGGCGCAGGCGTTTGCGCGGCTGACGGAGACCGCTGCGGAGACAGCAGACCGGCGGCCGATGCTGGAGAGCGAGATCGCCGAGGCGCGGGGTCGGGAACAGCGGCTTGCCGATGCCATCGCGCACGGGAGCCCCGGTGACGCTGCCCCTGAGGCCCTGCTCAGCACGCTCCGCGGTGAGGAGACTCGAAGAAAAATCCTAGAAGAGCAGCTCGCCACGCTACCGGAGCCGACGGCGGTCATCTCGGTAGATCGCGACCACGTGGCCCGCGAGCTACGCACCCGCGCGGACGATATGCGGGGCGTGCTCCGCCGTCATGGTGCACAGGCGCGTGAGGCGCTCCAGACACTTCTGGTGGATCGCGTCGACTGCACGCCCGTGCTCGTCGCCGGGACGCGGGGTTACGCGTTCACCGGCGACGGCACGTTCGGCGGGCTGCTGGCGGCCAGCACGTGGCCCACTTCCTATGGTGGCCCCAACGGGATTCGAACCCGTGTTTCAGCCTTGAGAGGGCCGTGTCCTGGGCCTCTAGACGATGGGGCCACGTCGGCGGGACGAGGCGGTTGGCTGGGAGAGGAGGAGTCGAACCTCCACTACGGGGTCCAGAGCCCCGCGTCCTACCATTAGACGATCTCCCAAGCCCTCGGGCAGTGTATGACGGCCCCTTCGGGCCTGTCAAGAAGCCAGCCCCTCAGAGCCGCTTGCGCAGCCTCGGGTCGAGGCTGTCGCGCAGGCCGTCGCCCATGATGTTGACCGCGAGCACCGTCGCCGCCAGGAAGATGCCCGGGAAGAAGATGTTGTGGGGGAAGAGGCGGAAGAGCGCGCGCCCCTCGGCCATGATGTTGCCCCAGGTCGGCGTCTCCGGCGGGATCCCGACGCCCAGGAAGGACAGGATCGCCTCGATCACGATCGCGGAGGCGCAGACGTAGGTCGCCTGGACGATGAGCGGCGCCAGCGCGTTTGGCAGGACGTGGCGCACGATGAGCGGGACCGTGCGCGCGCCGAGCGCGATCGCCGCTTCCACGTAGGGCTCCTCGCGGATCGACAGCACGACCGAGCGCACGAGCCGGACCACGCGCGGCACCTCCGGGATGACGATGGCGACGATGACGGCGCGCAGACCAGCCGTGGAGAGCGACACCAGCGCGATGGCGATGAGGATCGCGGGCACCGCCATGAGCCCGTCCATGATGCGCATGACGAAACCGTCGAGCCAGCGGAGATAGCCGGCGAGGAGGCCGATCACGAGACCGGCGGTGACGCTGATGAGGGCCACGGTGACGCCGACCAGCAGCGAGACGCGGGCGCCGTACAGCACCCGGCTGTAGATGTCGCGCCCGAGGCTGTCCGTGCCCATCCAGTAGGTCGTCGACACCTGGCGCCCGTCGGCGCCCGTCAGAACGCGAACGGCCCCGGGACGCTTGTTGCGCGAGGCCGGGTCGATCTGCGCGGGATCGCGCGTGCCGAGGAACGGCGCCGTGAGGCCGATCAGCAGGATGACGGCGAGGATCGCCCCGCCCATCAGCACACTCCGGTTCTGCACCGCTTTCAATACCGGATCCTCGGGTCGAGAAAAGTGTACGTCAGATCCACGAGGAGATTGATCAGGACGTAGGCAACGGAGAAGAGCAGGATGACGGCCTGGACGGTCGGGTAGTCGCGGGCCAGCACCGCGTCCACGGTCAGCCGGCCGAGGCCCGGGATGCCGTAGACCGACTCAGTGACGACGACGCCGCCGATCAGGAACGCCACGCCGAGGCCGATGACGGTGACGATGGGCACGGCGGCGTTGCGGAGCACGTGGCGCAGCAGCACGGCGCCCTCGCCCAGGCCCTTCGCGCGGGCCGTGCGGACGTGGTCGGTGCCCAGCACCTCGAGAACGCTGGTGCGCGTGATGCGCGCGATCAGCGCCATGTAGATCACGGCCAGCGTGACGCTCGGCAGGATCAGCCGCTGGAGGAAGCCCCAGAATCCCTCGGCGAGCCGCTGGTACCCCTGCACCGGCAGCCAGGCGAGCTGGATGGCGAAGAGGTACATGAGCAGGTAGCCGATCACGAAGACCGGCACCGAGAAGCCGAGCACAGCAAACCCCATCACCGCGCGGTCGATCCACGTCCCTCGCAGGGCGGCCGCGACGACGCCGAGCGGCACGGCGACAGTCACCGCGAGCAGGACGGTGCAGAGCGCCAGCGCCGCCGTGGGCTCGAGGCGGTCCCGGATCAGCTCGGCGACCTGCTTCTTGAAGAAGAAGGACTCGCCGAAATCACCCTGGGCGACTCGGCCGACCCATATGGCGAACTGCTGGACGATGGGCCGCTCGAGACCGAGCTTGACCCGGATCTCGGCCACCTGCTGTGTGGTGGCGCTGTCACCCGCGATGATGGCGGCGGGGTCGCCACCCGTGAGGCGGAGGAGGAGGAAGACAAAGACCGCCACGACCGTGACGACCGGGATCGTGGCGAGGATACGGCGGACGATATAGCCCAGCATGGGACGGAGCGCCCCGCCGGTCGCGCTAACGGCCGGCGGGGCGCACGGGGTCGCTCAGCGGCCCGTTTTCTCGATGCCCCAGAACACCGTCGCAGGCGCCAGGATCAGGCCTGTGACGTTCTTTCGCATGGCGGCAGGCCCGTACCACTGCCCCAGCCAGATATGCGTCGGATACTGCGTCTCCCGTACCTGCACCGCCTCGGCGATGCCCTTGAGCTTGGCCGGGTTGGTCTCGCGGGCGTACTGGTCCCGCAGCGACTCCAGCTCCTTGTCGCAGGGCCAGCCGAACATGGCGGTGTCGCAAGAAGCGTTGATGAAGCCCGAACCGATCGGGTTCAGAAGGTCCGCGGCGACCCACGAGGTCAGGAACGCATGCCAGCCGCCCTGCGCCGGCGGGTCCTTCTTCGCACGCCGGGCCACCAGCGTCTGCCAGTCCATGGACTGCATGTCTACCTTGAAGCCGGCTTTCTCCATGAGGTTCTTGGCCACCGGCGCGAGGTTCGCCAGCACGGCCAGGTCCGTCGAGTGCATGAGCACGATGGGCGTGCCGTCGTAGCCCGCCTCCTTGAGCAGCGCCTTGGCCTTCTCGAAGTTCGAGTCGAGGAAGCCCTCCATGCCCTTGAACGACTCGTTCGGCGAGCCGCACGGGAAGAGCGCCTTGCAGACCTTGTAATACGCCGGATCGCCGATGACGGCCTCGAGGAAGTCCTTCTGGTTGAAGGCGATCATCACCGCCTGCCGGATCTTGGGATTGTCGAAAGGCTTGGCGAGCACATTGAAGCGGAACGCGTACTGGTTGCCAAGCGGGTTGCCGGTCACCAGATTGATGTTGGCGTCCTTCTTGAGCACCGGCAGGAGGTCGTGCGGGGGCGACTCGATATAGTCGATCTCGCCCGCCAGGAGGGCATTGATCGCCGTCTGGTGGTCGCTGATCGCCCGCCACTCGACACGATCGAGCTTGACGACCTTGCCGCCGGCCAGGCCCGACGCGGCCTCACTCCGCGGCTTGTACTGGGCGAACTTGACGTAGACGGTCTTGTCGCCGGGCTTCCACTCGTCCCGTTTGAAGACGAAGGGGCCCGAGCCCGTGAAGTCCGAGATTTGCTCGCTCGCGGGCGTGTCGGCCACGCGCTTCGGCATCATGAACGGCACGTTCGAGCTGGGCTTGCCGAGCGCGGGCAGCACCAGTCCCGTCTGCTCCTTCAGGACGATCTTGAAGGTCTTGGCGTCCACCACGACGAGGTCCTTCACGAAGGACATCATCTTCTGCCCCATCGTGTCCTTCTGGGCCCAGCGCTTGATCGAGGCGACGCAGTCCTCGGCCGTCACCGGCTTGCCGTCGTGCCAGAGGAGCCCGTCGCGGAGCGTCATGGTGTACGTCAGCTTGTCCGCGCTGATGTTGTACTTGCCGACCATCTGGGGCTTGATCTCGCCCTTGGCATCGGTGGAGAAGAGGGTGTCGTAGACCATGTAGCCGTGGTTGCGGACGATGTAGGCGGTGGTCCAGATCGGGTCCACGATCTTGAGGTCTGAGTGCATGACGACCTTGAGGACGGTCTGAGCGCCCGCGGGCTGCGGAGCGCCGGCGAGACACCACAGCACGGAAACGGCCGCACACGCGGCTGCAGAACGGCGCAGGAACTTCATGGGCTCCTCCTTGGAACGCTCGAAACGTTGGGCTCACGCCGGGGGGTGGGCTACGCCGTCCATCCTCCTGCCGACAGCGAAGAGGGAACCACAGGCCTGTCGGTCTTGTCAACGCGGCCGCGCCTCCGGCCCCCGGGTGGTACCATACCGCTCATTCGCGCGCCCCGCGCGGGCCACCCCTGAGGAGGCATGCCGATGGAACGCGAGCTGTGGCGCTGGGACGCTGTGGAGCTGGCCGCCGCCATCCGGATGCGGACGATCTCGAGCCGGGAGGCGGTGCAGTCGGTGCTCGGGCGTCTCGAGGCCGTCAACCCCGCGATCAATGCCGTCACCGGGGTGCTGGGTGAACAGGCGCTGGGCGCCGCCGATGCCGCCGACGTCGCGGTCAAGCGCGGCGAGGTCGTGGGGGTGCTCCACGGCGTCCCGGTCACGATCAAGGAGAACATCGACCAGGCCGGCCAGGCTACTACCAACGGTATCGTCGCGTTCAAGGACGTGATCGCCAAGAGCGACAGCCCGCCCGTCGCCAACTGGGCGCGGGCCGGCGCTGTCATCATCGGGCGCACCAACACGCCCGGCTTCAGCCTCCGGTGGCACACGGACAATGCGCTCCGCGGCCGCACCTTCAACCCCTGGGCGCGCGAGCGCACACCCGGGGGCTCGAGCGGCGGCGCGGCCTCAGCGCTGGCGAGCGGCATCGCTCCCCTGGCCCACGGCAACGACCTCGGCGGCTCGGTCCGGTATCCGGCCTACTGCTGCGGCGTCGCCGGCATCCGTCCCACGCTCGGCCGCGTCCCGGCCTACAACCAGACGGCGACGGAGGAGCGCCCGCCCGCGCTCCAGCTCATGTCCGTCCAGGGTCCGCTCGCGCGGCGGGTGCGCGACGTGCGCCTCGGCCTGGCCGCGATGGCCCAGCGCGACCCGCGCGATCCGTGGTGGGTACCGGCGCCGCTCGAGGGTCCTCCCACCGTGCGCCCGATCCGCGTCGCGCTCTCCGTGGATCCCGGGAAGCAGGGCGTCCATCCCGACGTCGCGGCGGCCGTTCGCGCCGCCGGGAACGCCCTGGCCGAAGCGGGCTATGCCGTCGAAGAGGTGGACCCGCCCGACGTCGCCGGAGCCGCCGCCTGCTGGGCCGCGCTCATCTGCGCCGAGCTACGCCACGTCACCCTGCCCTACATCCTCAAGCACGGAGACGCCGACGTCATCCGGTGCACGGAGCTCACGCTCGAGCAGGGGCCGGACCTGGGGCTCGACGCCTACCTCAAGTCCCTCGGCGAGCGGAGCAAGCACGTGCGCGACTGGATGCTCTTCTTCGAGCGCTACCCGCTCGTCGTCGGCCCGGTTTCGACCGAGCCGCCCTTCACCGTCGGCTTCGACGTCGAGAGCCTCGAGAGGACGCGGGACGTCCTGCGAGCCCAGCGGCTGCTGGTGGCGGTCAACCTCCTCGGGCTTCCAGCCGTCTCGGTGCCGACGGGCCTCTGGGGCGGCTTGCCGCTCGGCGTGCAGGTGATCGGCGGGCGCTACCGCGAGGACCTCTGCCTCGACGCCGCCGAGGTCATCGAAGCCCAGCGCGGCCTTCCCACGCCCATCGACCCGGTCGGATAACGCGATCGATCGCACTGGAGACACACTCAGGAGATTAACGATGCCCGACGGCGCGGCCATCGGGTACCGGCTCTGGCAGCCGGGCGCGCCGCGCCGGCTCCTGGTGTTGCTCCACGGCGTTGGCAGCAACATGACCCGGTGGACGGAGTTCGTCGGGCGGACCACGCTCAGGGATTCGTGGGACCTTCTGCGCCTCGATCTCCGCGGCCACGGTCTCTCGCTTCACCGCGGGCACATCGGGATGGCCGAATGGTGCGCCGACTTGGCCGGCGTCCTCACCGCCGAGGGTTACCCTCGAGCGGTGATCGCGGGGCACTGCCTCGGGGCCGGCATCGCCACCGAGTTCGCCGTCCGCCAGCCCGGTCGCGCGGCGGGGCTCATCCTGATCGAGCCCGTGTTCCAGGAGGCCCTGATCGGAGGCATGCGGCGGCTCGTCCGCTTCCGTCGGCTCTGTATCCTGCTTGCCCGCCTCGTGCTCGCGGTGAACGCCCTCGGCGTTCACCGCCGAAGGCTCGCGCCCCTCGATCTCGAGGCGCTCGACCGCGAGACCCGCGCGCTCATGGCCGAGGCCGGTTCGACCGAGGCTCTCGCGCGCTACGCTTCTCCCCTGCTCGACCTGCGCACAACGGCGACCGCCGTCTACCTGCAGGACCTCATCGCGCTCACCGGCCCGACCCCCGAGATGGAGGCGATCCGCACCCCTGCGCTCGCCCTCGTCACCCCTGGCGGCGGCTTCACCGACCCCGCGGTCACCCTGCGTCTGGTGGAGCGGCTCGAGGGCTGTCGGGTGGTCTGCCTGCAAGCGCGGCACTGGATCCCGACCGAGCAGCCCGAGGCCATGCGCCAAGCCATCGAGGGCTGGTGCCTCGTCCTATGACAGCCCGTACTTCCTGAGCTTGTAGCGAATGACGAGCGCGCCGGCCCCACGCCCGACTGCTTACTAAAGGATGGACTTGCCGGCGTCCACCATGAGCGTGGCGCCGGTGATGTAGGAGGACTCGTCGCAGGCCAGGAAGAGAATCGGGTAGGCGACTTCCCGCGGCTCCGCCCAGCGCCCGAGGAGGTTGTCCTCCGCGCGCTGCGCGCGCAACTCGGCCTCCGAGACGCCCTGAGCGGCGGCGCGGCGGATGTGAAAGGGCGTGATCGTCCCGCCCGGGCACACCGCGTTCACGCGGATGCCGTGGGGCGCTTCCTCGACGGCCAGCGCGCGGGTGAATCCGAGCACGGCGGCCTTGGTCGTGTCGTACTGGCCCATACCTGCCCGTCCCTTGACGCCGTAGACGGACGAGACGTTAACGATCGAGCCGCGCCCGCCGAGCCGCAGCGACGGCAGCGCGGCCTTGCAGCAGTACGCCGTGGCAAGAACGTTGACGCCGAGGATGTACTCCCAGCCCGCAGCATCAGCCGCCGCCAGCGGCGTGTAGAGCCTGACGCCGGCGACATTGACCAGGGTATACAGCGCGCCGAAAGCCGCGAGGGTGTGATCCACGACGCGCCGAGCCTCCGCCTCGCTGCTGAGGTCGGCGACCATCGCCGACACGCGCGCGCCGGGCACCGCCTTGGCGATGCCGGCCGCGGCCGCCTCGACAGCGGCCCTGTCGCTGTCCACGAGGGCGACCTGCCCGCCCTCTTCGGCGAACAGCCGGCCCGTCGCCTCTCCGATGCCGCCTCCCCCGCCCGTGACGATGGTGACGCGGCCGGCCATGCGCGAAGCCATGCGTGCGCTCAGGCCAGGGTCAGGTGGCCGCCGGGCTTGACGACAACGCGCCCCATGGCGCCCTCGACCCAATTGGCCCCAGCGGGCAGCAGGAAGGAGGTCGAGCGCACGCAGAAGGATTCCGGGCTGGCCTCGGCGGGCAGCTCCCCTCGCTCGTGGAGCGCCCTCGCCAGGCCCATGAGCCGCCTGCGGACATGAATGATCGCCGTGTCGCTGGTCCCCAGCCGCTCCTGCGTGCGGTCCACGATGGGCCCCTGGCTCTCCTGGACGGCCTGGTCCTGCACGCCGAAGCCCGGGATGCCGCAGAACATGCGGGTGCGGTGCGCCTCCCAGTCCATCCCGTAGTCGTTGTCGCGGTTGGCCGCGGTGCGCACGTCGCCGTAGGCGTCCGACGTCGCCGGCGCGTAATCGCAGACGTGCGCGCCCTTGCCCGCGATGTGGAGCGCCCGCTCCTCGTCCGTGAGCGCGCGGTCGGGGTGCCACGTGACCATCCAGTTGACGACGTTGGTGTCGTCCATGGGCACCCAGATGTGCGACTGGGTCATCTTCTCGTCGCGGTCGGTCGGCGGCATCGTGTAAAACGGCATGAGGAACTGGCTCACGCGCCAGTAGTGCTGCCCGTCCGGCCACGACCGGCGCGCGCCGATGAGCGCCCCGTAGTCAGTGTCCGCCACCTCGAAGCGCGGGGCGCGGTCGGCCGTCTGGACGGCCTCGCCGATACCGAAGCTCGCCCGGTCGAGCTCGCGCGCGATCTCCGTGTCGGTGTGGCTGATCGGCGCGTGGAGGAACGAGATGTGGCTCGAGTCGATCCCGCCCTCGAGCGCCTGGAACCAGTTGCACTCCTGGACGCGCTTGGAGATGAGCGTGTGGGACTCGGGCAGGAGGGTCCACTCGAGCTGCGGCAGCGGCGGCGGCGGGCTCGCGGGCCCCCCCGCCGTTCCCATATACGCCCAGATGACCCCGCCCCGCTCCTCGCACGGATACGCGACGTGGCGAACTTTCGACGCGAAGCTCGATTCCGGCGGCTCGCTGGGCATCTCGAGGCAGCGACCATCCGCGCCCAGCTTCCAGCCGTGGTAGACGCAGCTCATCCCGTCGTCGTCCACGCGCCCGAAGTAGAGGGACGCCAAGCGGTGAGGGCAGAACTCGCCGATGAGCCCGGGCCGGCCGCTCTTGCCCCGGAAGGCGATCAGGGGCTCGCAGAGAAGCCTGACCCGCTTGACGCGGCCGCCGGCCTCGAGCTCGCCGGACTGGACGACGGGAATCCAGTACCGCCGAAGGAGGGCGCCCATCGCCGTCCCCGGTCCCGTCCTCGTGAGGAGCTCGTTCTCTTCCCTGGTCAACATTGGGTAGAACCTCCTGGGGCTGGATACTCGTGTCGGCAGAATACCATGCGACACCTGGACGTCGGGATGACGACATGACTCCACCCCTGCGACGAGGAGACCTCCCGATGGCTCGCCCCACGGGCCTCGATCATGTCGGCCTCAAGGTGACCGACATGGACAGGAGCCTTCGCTGCTACGAGGCGCTCGGGCTCATGGTGCTGCGAAGGTCCGGGCCCAACGCCGACGGGCTGCGGTCGGCCGTCGTCCAGGCCGGGAGCCAGGAGTTCAATCTCTTCGCGCGGGCCGACTTCGTCCCGGCCGCTCCCGAGACTGCCGTCGGCGTGGACCACTTCTGCCTCGCCATGGAGGCCGCCTCGATCGACGACCTCGTCGCGCACCTGCACCAAGCCAGGATCGACATCGTCAAGGGACCCCTGGAACGGCGCAACGGGAGATCGGTCTTCGTCCACGACCCGGACGGCGTCCGCGTGGAGCCGCGGCTGCCTCTGTACGCTGGCGCTATCGCGAGACGCACGACCTCATCATCCGCGCGTGGACCGAGCCTTGGCACAGCAGCTTCTCCGCCGTCGCCCCACCCGCCTCGAGCAGCACCCCGGGCAATGCCTGTTCGGATTATCGGCATGGGCTCGGTCTCTGGGCGAGAGGGTGCAGGACGTCGATGGCCCAGCCCACATTCAGCCGCTCCCCGAGCCAGCCGGGGCATGCCGTGCGCGCGTCGAGGCGCAGGCCCAGCGCGTCGTGACACGCGCGGAGAGCCTCGACGGGATCACCGGGCACCGCGGCAGGCGGTGGCACCTCAGGCAGCGGGCGGCGGTCCGGCCGCCGGAAGCGGAGCGCGCCGTCGGGGCCGCGCGCGACCTGATAGCCCTCCTCGTGGACGGCGCGGTGATGCCGGCGGCAGAGGAGGGCGAGGTTCGACAGCGTGGTCGGGCCCCCGTGGGCCCAGTGGCGGAGATGATGCCCCTGGCCGAAGCGGACACCGCAGCCCGGGAAGCGGCAGCCCCGGTCCCGATGCTGGAGCGCTCGCCGTAAGGCGGGGGAAATCGTCCGGGTCCGGGCCCCGATCTCCAGCAGGCGCCCGGCATCATCATGGCGCATCACCACCCGGCTCGCGTCACACGCCAGGCGCTGGGACGTTTCCGCGGAAACGCGCGCGCCGTCCTCGAGGACGGACTGGCCGGGCTGATCCGGATCGGCCAGCACGGGGGCGTCGACGTGGACCACCACCTGGTAGCGCTCCCCCGGGGCGCCGGGATCGAGCCCATGGTGCAGGGCCGTCTCGGCGAGCAGGGCCAGGGCATCGGCCTGCCGCTGGGCCAGCGTGGGCGTTTCCGCGGAAACGTCGCCGGGCCCAACCGCCCCGTCCGGTACCCGGGCCCGCTGGTAGAGGGCCTCGCGCGCGGCTGCGAGGGCTTGCAGGAGCAGCGCCCCGACCTCCGGCTCGAGCCGCCCCCTGAGGACCACCATGCCGTCCTCATCCTGGTAGACGTGCAGCGCCCGGCCCGCATGCCGCAGCGCACTCTCCCGCGCCTCGGCCCGCCGATCCACCCGCCGCCAGCCGCGCACGATCCGCTCGACAT
>JAUSJX010000059.1 GCA_030647435.1 Candidatus Rokuibacteriota bacterium | reverse complement strand
GGCGCTCCCGCTGGGGGTGGCGCTCCCGCTGGGGGTGGCGCTCCCGCTGGGGGTGGCGCTCCCGCTGGGCGCGGCGCTCCCGCTGGGGGTGGCGCTCCCGCTGGGCGCGGCGCTCCCGCTGGGGGTGGCGCTCCCGCTGGGCGCGGCGCTCCCGCCCGACATGACCGGGCGCACTTCCAGCTCGTCGCCGTCGCCCACGACCTCGTCGGCCGTCAGGAGGTCGGCGCCGCGGATCACGAGGACCGTCCCAGGCAGGATGTCCAGCTCGCGGAGCACGTCCTTGACGCGCTTGCGCCCGGGCAGCTCGACCTCGCGGTTCGGATTGCGAAGCTTGATCTTCACGTCTGGATTATAGCCCACCGCGCGAGGACATGATACTAAGGTGAGGTGTCCATGGCCGATTCCGACCGCCCGCATCCGCACGCGCGCGCGCCGTGGCAGACGCGCTCGACGCGCCCCGTCTACGAGAACCACTGGATCAAGGTGCGCGAAGACGTGGCGCTCCTGCCCGACGGCCGCACCACGATCTACGGTGTCGTGGACTGCGCCGAGTGCGTCGGCATCCTGCCCTTCGTGGACACGGAGACCGTGCTCCTCGTCGGACAGTACCGCTACGTCGTCCAGGGCTTCTACTGGGAGATCCCGACGGGCGGCATGCATCCGGGCGAGAGCCCCGAGCAGGCCGCTCAGCGCGAGCTGGCGGAAGAGGCCGGGCGCGAGGCGGGCTCCCTCGTCAAGCTGTGTGATTTCCACACGTCAAAGAGCATCCTGCGCGAGACGGCACATCTCTACCTGGCCCGCGACCTGCGGCCGGTGTCGCGCTCGCCCGACCCGACGGAGTTCATCGAGCGACGCGAGTTCCCCTTTGCCGAGGTGCTGCGCATGGTCGAGCGCGGCGAGATCAAGGACTCGATGACGGTGATCGCCGTCCTCCACGCTGCCCGTCTTCGCACGTGAGCGACTCGAAGCCGTTCAAACGACCCCGCTACCTCGCGCTCTCCACGATGTTTCCCGCGCTGCGGACCAGGTCCACTCCGATCTCCTCGGCCCACTTCGTGTGGACAAGCCGGGTCTTGTCGCGGAACGCCTTCACATCGCCCGGCGAAAGCTGGACCCCCTCCATGCCGTAAATCTTCTGAATGTCGCGGGCTTCATCGTACTTCTTCGCCCGCAGCGAGGGATGGCGGAGGTTGGTCAGCAGGAAGGCCAGTTGCTTGTCGAAGCGGACCTTCCGGTCCTCTGGAAGCGCGGCGTACTGGTGGACGAAGCGGCGGGAGAACGCCGCTTTCATCGAGCGGCGCGTCGGAGCGCCCGCACCGCCGACTTGGCGGTCCGGAACGGACCGATGTACCGCCCTCGTTTGAATTCGGCGAGGCTCTTGGCGAGCTCGCGATCCACGACAACCCGGGGGGTCAAGGTGATGGTCTTCCCCCGCACCGTGGCCTCCAGCAGGTCACCCACCACCAGGCCGGCCTTCTGGCGCAGCACCGTGGGCAGCGTGACCTGGAACCGATCCTTGACTCTAACGAGGGCCATCGTTCATGCTCCTCTGTGCTGACAAATCAAACTTTCTGAAAGTCATAATTCTGACAACAGGCTACGCCGCGGCGAACCGAGAGTCAAGGGCGCTGGAGCCCGGCCGCCGAGGCTGAGCCGGCGGCGGCGATCGGCGGGCGCTGGTCCGCTCAGCCCTTCATCGCCCCCAGCGTGAGACCGCGCACGATGTGCTTCTGAACGAAGAGGGCGAGCAGGAGGACGGGGAGCGTGATGACCGTCGCCGCGGCGGTCAGGCCGCCCCAGTTGATCTCCTCGTAGGAGAGGAAGCTGTAGACGGCGATCGGCAGGGTGCGCGTCTTGTAGCCCGCGATGATGAGCGAGAAGAGAAAGTTGTTCCACGAGAAGATGAAGGCCAGGATGCCGGTCGCCACGATGCCGGGCTTGGCGAGCGGCAGGGCGATCCGCAAGAAGGCGGCGAAGTGCGAGCAGCCGTCGATCCGGGATGCCTCGATGAGGTCGCCGGGCACGTCCTCGAAGAACCCGATCATCACCCACAGCACGAGCGGCAGCGCCACGATGAGATGGGTCAGGATCAGCGCCGTGTAGGTGTCGATCATCTTCGCCTTCGTGAACAGGATGAACCACGGGATCAGGTAGCCGATGCCGGGCGCCATCCGCGCGGTCAGGATGGCCAGCGCGATGCCCGTCCGCTTGAAGCGGGCGATGGCGTAGGCGCCGGGCAGCCCGAGGAGCAGCGCGAGCCCCGTCGAGCCCATCGCCACCACCAGGCTGTTCAGCGTGAAGGTGAAGAACGGGTTTTTCTGGAACACCTCGCGGTAGTTGCCGAGCGTCGGCGCGAAGACCCAGACGGGCGGGTAGGCGGTGTTCTGGACCTGGGTCTTGAGCGAGGACAGGAACATCCACGCGAGCGGGAAGAGGAACGGGATCAGCAGGACCACGAGAAGGACGTAGGTCCAGGGGTTGACGCGGTCCCGCCCCCTGCCCGACACGCTCAGCATCTCACCACGCCCCCCTGCGGACCTTGATGAGGAGCAAACTCACACCGAGGACCAATGCAAAGAGGATGACAAGGAGCGAGCTCGCGTAGCCGATGTGGAAGTAGAAGAGGCCGACCTGGAAGGTGTAGACGTTCAGGGTCTCGGAGGCGAAGCCGGGCCCGCCCTGCGTCATCACGTAGATGATGTCGAAGGTCTTGAGGCAGTCGATGGCGCGGAAGAGCAGCGCGACCATGATCGTGGGGCGCAGGAGCGGCAGCGTAATCCGCCAGAACATCTGGGTGGCGGAGGCGCCGTCGATCAGCGCCGACTCGTAAGGCTCGATCGGCAGCGTCGCGAGCCCCGCCAGTGTGATGAGCGTAATGAGCGGGGTCCACTCCCATGTGTCCACAACCGCCAGCGCGGGGACGACGATCGCCGCGTTGCTGACCCACCGGTACGGCCCCAGGCCGACCAGCCCCACGAGGTAGTTCATTACCCCCAGCGTCGGGTTGTACATCATCATCCACACGAGCGCGATCGCCACCGGCGTCGCCACCATCGGCAGGAGAAAGATCGAGCGCACCAGCCCCTTGCCGCGGAACGGCCGGTTGAGGACGAGGGCCAGCGAGACGCCGAGCACTAGCTGGAGCGCCGTCGCGAGCGCGGTAAAGTACACGGTGAGCCAGAGCGCGTTGCGGAAGCGGTCGTCCTCGACGAAGGCGCGCCGGAAGTTTTCGAGCCCAACGAAGTGGGGGCTCGTGACGCTCGACGCGTACCACGAGTGCACGCTCATGTAGAGCGTGTAGCCGACCGGGAACGCCATGAGGAGGGCGACCGCGACGACGGAGGGGAGCGTGAAGACCGGCACCGGGTGGCGCTCGACAAAACGCGACCACCCGATGCCGAGGTGCCGCAACGGGATCTACTTCTTCTCGGTCTCTAGCATGATCCGCTTCACGTCGGTGGCCGCCTTGTTCGCGGCGACCTTGACGTCACCGCCCTGGATCGCGACCACGATGGCGGCTCCGATGGCATCGCGGCACTCCGCGACCGCCACGACCGGCGGGTTCCACAGCGGCGTGCCCACCTTGGAACCGACCGTCAGTGACTCGCGCAGATCGGCCGGGACCTTGGCCATGCCTCTCGGATCCTTCCAGACCGACTCGCGCGCACCGAGGACGCCCTTCTCGCTCTGCACGGCGAGCACCTGCTCCTTGGCGGTCGCCCACTGCATGAAGAGCCACGCGGCCTTCTGGTTCTGGCTGGTCTTGGGCATCGCGAGGCCCCATGCCGCCACCGTCGCGCCCTGCTGCCCCTTGGGCCCGCGCGGGAAGAGCGCGTACCCGACCTTGCCGACGACCTTGGACTTCTGCGCGTCCTCGATCACGGGGAAGAGCGAGTTGGCGTCGGTGTACATCGCGGCCTTGCCCTGCGAGAAGATCGACGAGGCCTCGTACCAGTGGTTGTTTTCCGAGCCCGGAGGGCCGTACAAGCGGAGCAGTCGGCCGTAGAGCTCGAGCGCTTTGACGCCGTCCTCGTTGTTGAACATCGGCTCGCGGTTCGGCGCGAGCCACGTGCTGCCCATCGCGTGCAGGTACGCCGCGAATTGCGACGTCGCCGCCGCCCGCTTGCCGCGCGCCACGATGCCGTAGCCCGGCTGGCCGTCGTCCGTCATGGCCTTGCCGTTGAGCGCCTTGGCCGCCGCCTCGAGCTCGTCCAGCGTGGTCGGCACCTTGACGTTGTACTTCTGGAACACGTCCTTCCGGAACATGAGCGAGGTGTTCTCGACCTGGATGGGCGGGCCGATGATCTTGCCCTCGATGACCATCGCCTCACGGGTCTTCTCGAGGAAGTCGTTCCAGTTGTAGTCGGGCGCGGTCAGCGAGGGATTTTTCAGGAACTCGTCCACGGGCTGGAGCCACCCCGCCCGCACGTACTTGAGACCTTCCTGGGCCGGCATGCTCATGAACACGTCGATCGAGCTGGCCCCCGAGGTCAGCTCGACCAGAACCTTGGCGCGGAACTGGTCCTCGGGGTACACCTCGGCGATGAGCTTGATCCCCGTGAGCGTCTCGAACTCCTTGAGATGCGGCTCGATCGCACCCTGCCACGGATGCTTGTTGAGAAGGACCCGCAGCTGGGTCCCCTTCGCCTGCTGCCAGTTGAACTGCTGGGCGAGTGCCGGCGAAGCCATCGCCACGCACAGCGCAATCGCAAGGACCCACACCTTCCGTGTGACACCCATGAGCTGCCCTCCCCTTTTCGTCTCTCGGCGTCGCTGCCGGAGTTGACCGCGGGTGAACGAGTTGATGACTGAGGGGACGTTCTTACTATCGCGCGCCCTCTATGTCAATGCGCCGGACGGATCAGAGCTTGCCGGCGAGATACATCGCACCGGTGGGCGCGGGGACGCCGGCCGCCGGCTCGAGCGTGACCGCGAAGGTGTCCACGGTCCCGGCTGCCTGAATCGGTGCCACGCGCAGGCTGCCGACGCCCCTGGCGTCGACGGTGAAGACACCCGCGGGCTGAGGCGCCCCCGTGCCGGCGATCGCCCAGAGCTCGTAGGCCTTGCCCTCCGGCGCCGGCGGCAGGCCCTGGGCGACGAGGAGGCCGCCCGCCGTCGCGTGCCAGAGCATCCTCGCCTTGGCGCCCCGCGCAGGCTCGAGTCCGGAGAGCGCGACGACCTGGGTCGCCGGGTCGCGGAGCAGCGCGAGTAGCGACTGCTGGCGCGCCGTCTCCTGCTTGAGCGCCGCCGCCTCGTGCGCCAACTGGGTCAGCCGCTGGTCGTAGTCGGCCGAGACGACCAGGCCGACGGCGATCGCGGCGATGCCGGCGGCCATGGCGCCAGAGAGGACGAGAGTCCACGTCGACCGGCGCGGCCGATCCGGCTTGACGGAGGAGAGCGTTCGCACCACCGCCTCGCGCGAGCGGCCCTGGGCGTCAATGCGCGCCATCAGCGCGGCCTTGACCGCGGGCGACGGGATTTCGGTGGTCTCCTCGGCGAGCCCGGTGACCGCGCCTTCGAAATCCCGGAGCGCGGCGATCGCCTCGGCGTCGCCGGCGGCGAGGAGCGCTTCGAAGCGCGCGCGGTCCTCCGCTTCGAGCGCTCCCAACGCGTAGCCCGCGGCCAGCTCGGCGATCTCGTCCCGGTTCATGGCTCCGCCTTCCCCTCTCCCGTCATCAGTTTCCGCTGGCGCTCGAGCCCCTGCTGCGCCCGGGTCTTGACCGTGCCGAGCGGCTCGCCCAGGCGGTGGGATCGCGCAGCATCCTCCGGATCAGCCCGAGCGCAAGCCCGGCGAAGGCGTCGTAGAAGCGGCCGAAGGCCTCTCGGTCACCCTGGGCGATCCTGGCGAGGAGCGCGACGGGCGCGTCTGTCGGAGTCCGGGCGGGCCGAGTCCCGGCGGTCTGCATATGGGCGTAATGACTACCAGCCATCCCGCCCGGGGTCAACACATCCGGGCGCCCGTCCCCGCTCGTAGAACCATGTAGCAGGAGGGCGCAGGCCCACAACTTCACAATGGAGGCGACACCATGACGTGGCGGCGGACGATCGGGATCCTGGTGACGGTGGCGGCGCTGGCGGCCGGCTGCGGCGGCGGCATGCAGGGCGGCACGACGATGACGGAGAAGAAGTCGCTCTACGACAGGCTGGGCGGCAAGCCCGCGATCACGGCCGTCGTGGACGACTTCATCGGCAACGTGGCGGGCGGCACGCGCATCAACAAGCGCTTCGCCACCGCGGACATCCCACGGCTCAAGACCATGCTGGTCGACCAGATCTGCCAGGCCTCGGGCGGGCCCTGAAGTACACGGGCGCCAGCATGAAGGACGCGCACAAGGGCATGAAGATCACCGACGCCGAGTTCAACGCGCTGGTCGAAGACTTCGTCGAGAGCCTCGACAAGTTCAAAGTGCCCGCGCAGGAGAAAGGCGAGCTCCTCTGCGCTCTCGGCGGGATGAAGGGTGACATCGTGAACCAGTAGCGCCGAGTCTCACAGGGTGATTGCCTGCGACACTGATTGGCAGTGGGGAAGTCGTTATAGGTGCTGATAGTGCCTTGACCCGGAGCGGTCTCCGCGACCGCTACTTAGCTCCTAGTGAGCCAGCGTGAGCACACTATCCGCCGCGAGACGTCTCTGTCAAGGCATGCTACGGTTTGGCTGATCATGACGACCGCGCGATTCGGCATCGTCTTCCTGCCCGGGTCTCTCACTGTATTTGGCGACCTGTGCCGCGAGGCGGAGGCCAACGGCTTCGACTGGCTCGGTGTGGCCGACTCGCAATCGGTTTTTCGCGAGCTGTACGTCGCCCTTACGCTGGCCGCGCTCAACACCGGGAGCATGCTGCTCGGGCCGGTTGTTACGAATCCATTGACTCGCCACCTGGTCGTCACGGCCAGCGCCATGTCGAGCGTGGACGAGCTGTCGGGCGGGCGGGCCATCCTGGGCCTGGGCTCGGGCGATAGCGCGCTCTACACGATCGGCGCCCCGCCGGCGACGCTGGCCGGCCTCGAGGCATCCATCGTGACCCTCCGGCGGCTCACGGGCGGCGAGCCCGTCGAGCGCGAGGGCCGCACTTGGCGGGTGAGCCGGTCGACCCGCCGAGTGCCGATCTACCTGGCGGCTGAAGGGCCGCGGACCCTCGAGCTGGCCGGACGGCTGGCCGACGGCGTGATCGTCGGCCTGGGTCTGACTCCGGACGTGATCGCCTTGTCGCTCGCGGCGATCGAGCGCGGGGCGCGCGCGGCCGGCCGGGCCCTGGCCGACGTCGACGTCTGGTGGCTCGCGAAGACGAGCCTGGCCGATCGGCGCGACGAAGCGATCGAGCCCATCAAGATGGCCCTGGCCGCGAGCGCGAATCATGCCTTTCGCTTCACGCTCGAGGGCAAGGGCGTGCCTCCGGATCTTCACGAAAAGATCAAGGCGCTCCAACGCGAGTACAATGCCCACCATCACGAGGTTCCGGGCGCCGCGAACGCCGCCCTGCCGGATCGCTGGGACCTGACCGATTTTCTCGCCGACCGCTTCGCCATCGTCGGCACGCCGGACGATTGCGTCGCCCAGATCTCCCGCGCGATGGCAGCCGGTGCCCGGCAGTTCATGATCACGGGCTTCGTGCCGGATCCGCGCGCCTTCATGCGACGTTGGGCGCGGGAGGTCGTGGCCGCGCTGCGATAGAGCGTGGGCAGGGCCTGGAGTCGACCCGGCCCTCAGGTTCCTTGCCGGGCGGCCGCCGAGGCGATAGAGTCGCCGGAGGCACTCGACGAGCAGGCCGAAAGGACCAGTCCATGCGATACGGCTTCTACCTGCCGACCCGCGGTCAGACGGCAACGCCGGAGGCGCTCGAGACGCTCGTACAGCGGGCGGAGGCGCTCGGCTTCAGCTCCGTGATGATCGCCGACCATGTGGTCTTCCCGGTCGCCATCAACTCGAAGTATCCGTATACCGTGACCGGCGCCTTTCCCGACCAGGGCGATGCGCTCGAGCAGCTCTCGCTCATGGCCTTCATCGCGGGCAAGACGCGCACCCTCCGTCTCGTCTCGAGCGTCATGATCGTGCCGCACCGGAACCCCGTGGTCACCGCGAAGACGCTCGCCACGATCGACGTGCTCTCCCATGGTCGTGTTACGGTCGGGGTCGGCGTGGGATGGCTCCGCGAGGAGTTCCGGGCGCTCGGCGCGCCCGACTTCGACCGCCGGGGCGCCGTGAGCGACGAGTACATCCGGATCATGAAGACTCTCTGGACCGAATGTCCCGCTTCGTTCACCGGCCGGTTCTACCGCTTCGAGGCTGTCCAATGTTTGCCCGCCCCTGTGCAGAAGCCGCATCCTCCGATCTGGGTCGGTGGTCACAGCCCTGCCGCGCTGCGCCGGGTAGCGCGTCTGGGCGACGGCTGGCATCCGGTGGGGCCAATCCCGCCGTCCCTCTGCGCGCGCCCGAACTCGAAGCGGCGCTCGACGAGCTGCGGCGGCTCACCGAGGCGGAAGGGCGCGATCCATCGCGCCTCACCATCTCCTACAAGGCGCCCGTCTACGACCCGGCTCAGCCTCTCGACGCGCGGATCGGCGAGCGACGGCCCTTCTCCGGCTCACCCGGTGAGGTCGAGAGCGATATCGTCACCTTCGCCCGACTCGGAGTGAGCGAGATCGTCTTCGACTTCCGCGGCGAGCGGCTGGAGGGAAGTCTCGAACGGATGGAGCGCTTCGCCCCCGTGATCCGCGACACCGCGCGCGTCTAGCCCAAGGAAGACCTACGGAAGACCCCGGGGGGGGAAGACCCTCGGGCGAGGCGGGCCATGACTGAGAATGGGTTTTATGTTATCTACGCTCCAGATGTCGATCGACCCGTCTGGATTCGTCCAGAGCCCCGGCGAGCGATCGCCGATCGAATAGCCGCGCAGCGGGGTGTCGACCAGGAGACACCCCTGCGGCGCGCGCTGGCTCTCCCTCGGCTGACCGATGCTGCGCGCTTCTGCGGTATAGTCGACGGCGGGCCGCTGGCCGGCCGCTCGTTCGCGCGAGCGGCCGGTAATCCCGAGAGCCCAAGGAGCGCAAAACCGTGAAAGTCATCGATGCCATCGCCCGCATTCTCAAGATCGAGGGCGCCGAGTTCCTGAGCGCCTATCCGACGACTCCCTTGATCGAGGCCGCGGCCAAGGCCGACATCCGGCCCGTGCTCTGCCGCCAGGAACGGGTGGGCGTGGGCATCGCCGACGGGTATGCGCGGGTGAAGAACGGCAAGAAGCTCGCCGTCTTCTGCATGCAGTACGGTCCCGGGGCCGAGAACGCCTTCCCCGGCGTCGCCACCGCGTACTCCGACTCCACGCCGATGCTGCTCCTGCCGCTCGGGCATCAGCGCGACCGTGCCCAGGTATTCCCCTTGTTCAGCTCGGCGCGCACCTACGCGTCCGTCACCAAGTCCGTCGAGACCATCACCGTGGGCAGCCAGGTCGCGGATGTCATGCGCCGGGCCATCAGCCTGATGCGCATGGGCCGTCCGGGCCCGACGATGGTCGAGATTCCCGCCGACATCGTGAGCGAGGAAGTGCCCGAGGCCCTGATCGACGCGTACCGGCCGGTCAAGGTGACGGCGGCCGGCGCCAGTGCGCGCGACGTCGAGACTGCCGCCCGCGTGCTCCGTGAGGCGCGGCGGCCGGTGATCCACGCCGGCCAGGGCGTGCTGTACTCCGAGGCATCGGATGACCTGGTCGAGCTGGCCGAGCTGCTCCAGGCGCCGGTCATGGCCACCCTCGAAGGCAAGAGCGCCTTCCCCGAGGATCACCCGCTCGCGCTCGGCACCGGCGGCCCGGCCGTGACCGGACACACCTTGCACTATCTCCGCGAGGCCGACGTGGTCTTCGGCATCGGGTGTAGCTTCACCCGCCACGGGATGGCGGCCAGCATCCCCGCCGGCAAGACGCTCATTCACGCGACCAATGACGAGCGCGACCTCAACAAGAGCTACGCCGCCGACTACCCGCTCCTGGGCGACGCGCGACTCGTGCTGCGCCAGTTCATCGAGGCCGTCAAGAGCCAGGGAGGCCGCCCGGCCGGACGGGAGAGCGTGCGCGCGGAGATCGAGCGCGTGCGCGCGGCATGGCTCGCCGAGTGGGCGCCGACGCTCGGCTCCGCCGAGGTCCCGATCAACCCCTACCGGGTCATCGCCGAGTTCATGCGCGCGGTAGACCCGCGCGACGCCATCGTCACTCACGACTCGGGGAGCCCGCGCGACCAGATCCTGCCCTTTTACCGGGCCGTCCCACCGCGCAGCTATCTCGGCTGGGGCAAGTCGCATGCGCTCGGCACCGGGCTCGGCCTCATCATCGGCGCCAAGCTCGCCGCCCCCGACAAGTTCTGCGTCAACTTCATGGGCGACGCCGCCTTCGGCATGACCGGGCTCGATTTCGAGACAGCTGTGCGCTGCGGGATCCCCATCCTCACCGTCGTGCTCAACAACTCGAGCATGGCCATCGAGATCCCGCACCTCGTCGTGTCGCACGACAAGTACGGCACGCGCGACATCGGCGGGCGCTACGCGGACCTGGGGCGCGCCATGGGCGGCTGGAGCGAGCGGGTCGAGCGGCCCGAGGACATCGCGGGCGCCTTCGCCCGAGCGAGAAAGGCCACCGAGGGCGGGCAGGCGGCGCTGCTCGAGTTCATCACCAGCCAGGAGACGCGTTTCTCGAATCGCGGCGTGCTGCGGTAGGTTGCCGGCCGCTGGGTTCCTTACCGAGCGTGGCCGCGGATCAGCACTGCCCGTGCCAACCCGCTCCCGAGGCGAAGCGGTGTGACAAGGAAGACCCAATGAAGACCAGGGGGGAAGACCGTCGGGCGAGGCAGGCCATGACTGAGAATGGGTTTGCTCTTATCCCCGCTCCGGCCGGAGCAACAGGGTGATCAGCGCATGCAGGGTCTGAGCCCAGTCGTCATGCCCGCGGGCTGAAAGGCCCACGCCGCCGGATCGATCCGAGAACCGCTCAGATCTGGGTGCGGACGAGCAGGCCCCGGCTGGCCAGCCCCACGCTGGCATCGAGCGTGTCGACGAAGGCCGTCCGCACCGGCGGAACACGGTTCAGATGCCACAGCGCCGCGCTGTTGGCCCACGCTGCCTCGCGGGCCTTGGCCACGTTCCACATCGCGATGACGTCGTCGAGCGGGCCCAGGCTCCCATCGATCTTGCGCACGACCCCGGTCAGCAGGATGGGCTTCACCAGTGTCTCGACGGCGCCGAGGATCGCGTTGACGCTCGTGTAGTCACGGTAGTGATCGCTCTGCCGGTCGGGGGTGGTGCCGCGGTCTCCGTGCGTCTGCACGAGCGCGAGCGGCAGATCGTGATTGATGTGGGCGTTCATCCCCGCGAGCGCGAACTGGATCCTGGCGATTCCGGGCGCCGATCGCGCCGCGAAGAGCGGGCGCCAGGCGGCGGGGCCTCCACCCGCCACCGACGCGGCAGCCGCCGCGAAGTAGAGATTCGCGAAGACCACGTCCAGGTACCCGATCCACGCGCTGTCCTCGAACCCGTGCGAGGTCGCGCTGGCGAGGACGGACCGGGTGACGGTCAGGTACAGGAGGTTGAACCACTTCAGCCCGTCCGCGTCCGGCAGCGTCGCGTCGATGCCGTGCATGATGGCGAGGACGTCGTCGATCGACGTGGCGGGAGCTGCGGTCAGCGTGGCGATCAGGTCCTGGTTCTCCGTCACCGGTGCCCTCCGTTTGGTGCGTCAGAAATGGGGGTCAGGTCTTGAAATCATACATTGCCGATCAGAGCAAGCCGCGATGAACGATCATCTGCCGAACCTTCATGTCGGATTGCAAGACCTGACCCCCATCAAGTCGGCTCGATCGGCATCCGCGCGATCCCGAGCCAGGCGATAGGCGCCCCCACCTTCTCGGCCGCCTGCGCAGCCGGCAGTGAGCGGTCCCAGTCGGCGGCGATGAAGCGCTTCGCGGTGACGCCCGCGGCAGCGTCGGACACCAGCCAGAGGAGCGGCGGCACCATGATCTCCGGCTGGAGCATCTTGCTGCGCTCCCCGGCATGATCGCCGACGAGCGGCGTGTTCGTCACACCGCCGGGGACGAGCACGTTCGCCGTGACGCCCGTGCCCGCCAGATCCGCCGCCATGATGGCCGTCGCGGACTCGGCGGCGGCCTTGCTCGAGCCGTAGAGCAGATAGCCCGCGCGGACCATGGTGCCGAGGCTGGTCGTCACGGTGATGATTCGCCCCTGCCGGGCGCGCAGCATGTGCGGCACCACGGCGCGGGCCATCATGATCGCCGCGGTGGCGTTCACGGCGAGGAAGCGGCTCCACTGATCCGGGGTCACTTCCCAGAACCGGATCGGGTTGCGTCGCGGATCCGCGCGCACCGACGCCTGGCCGATGCCGGCATTGTTGATCAGCACGTCGATCCGCCCGAACTTCTCCAGCGTGGTCGCCACGATCCGGTCGAACGCGTCGGGCTGCGTCAGGTCGGCCGGCACGGGTAGGACCGAGCCCCCGTTGCCGCCCGCGGCCGGCGCCAGCGCCGCCAGCGCCGTCGCATTCCGATCGACTGCCACCACATCCATGCCGCTCTCGATGAGGCCAAGCGCCATGGCCCGTCCGAGGCCGCTCGCCGCGCCGGTCACGATCGCGGCCTTCCGCTCTGTTGCCATCGGTGTGTCCTCCTTGTCTCCCGCTCTGTGCGACTATCCCAGAAGTCGAGACCTCGCGCCAGCACCTGCCCGCCCTCTGTTAGACTCGCGCCCAGCCGGTGAAGTAGGCTCAAGGATGGACCTGACCGAGGGCCAATGAGGTGACCCCGTGATTGCGAGCGGATGAACCATGAACCTGCCCCTGTTTGGCGGACACCGAGAAGGAGGACAACGCGATTCTGCGGAGATACCTGTATCTTCTCCGATACGCGCTTTTGGTGAACGGGGCTCGTGGTAAAGTGAGCGCGACGGAGATGGGCACCACTCGGTGGCGGTTTCGTGCTGGGGAGGAACCATGACCATAAGGATTGAGCATACGGTGCAGGTTTGGCGGGAGGACGGCTCCTACGTGGCGCGGGCCACGCCGCTGGACGTCATGAGCTGCGGGATGACTCCTGAGGAAGCCCGTCGGAACCTCTCGGAAGCCGTGGCGCTCTTTTTCAAAACCGCCTCCGCCCACGGCACACTGGCCGAGGTCCTGGAAGAGTGCGGGTATCGGCGAGTCAATGATGAGTGGCGCGCGCCGACCCTGTTGTCCTCCGAAACCGTGAGCCAGGCCATCTCTGCCTAAGGTGTCGGCCACGTGCCCAAGATCGTCCCCGTCCACTGGACGGTCCTGGAAAAGATCTTCGTCCGGGACGGGTGGCAATTCGACAGGCAAGAAGGCAGCCATCGATCCTACGTAAAGTCGGGCACGGCGCGCCCGGTGGTCATTCCGGCGTATGCCGCGGTGCCCGTTTCGATCATCCGGAACGTCATGCGAACGGCGAGCATGGACCGCGAGCGTTACTTCGCGCTTCTGTCCGAGGTCTGAGATTCTTGCTGTGACAAGGAAGACCCCGGGGGGAAGACCCTCGGGCGCGGCGGGCCATGACTGAGAATGGGTTTTATGTTGTCTACGGTCTCGTCGCGGCAGGCGCCGCGGTCATCCCGCCGCCTCGTGCGACTCTCGCCTCGCCGCAGGCCGTCACGAGCGAGGCGATCACCCGTAACCCGGAGGCCACTCATGCCTGATCCATTCGAGTACGTTTCCCGCGCGCAGCTCGAGTACCGTGGCAGTGCCCGCCACGCCTTCCTCGGAGAGGTGCCCGAGCCGGTCGTGTACGGCGTCCAGGGGGCGCTCCGCGAATACTACGGCGCGCCTCCGGGCCCGCCCGTCGCCTCGACGCTCGATCACATCGTGGCCGCCGTCGCGGGCTGAATGTACGGCACGCTGCGCGGCGCCCTGGCAGGGCGCAAAATCGAGTACGATCGGGAATCCTACAAAGCCTCCGTCGAAGGGCGCATCTCCGGCATCGGCAAGACCATCCGCATCAAGTCGATTCACGTCCACTACGACCTGGCCGTGCCAACGGCGTCACGCGAAGTCACCGAGCGCGCTCTGGCCGCCCATCCGCAGGGCTGCCCCGCGCATCAGAGCGTGAAGGACGCGATCCGGATCACCTGGTCGGCCACGCTCAAGGCGGGCGACCAGGTGCTCTCTTTGAGGGAAGAAGGATCCGATGCCCCTTCCGCCTAGAGACTTCAGTGAGCTAGGGTCAACCCGGCCCTGATCCCACAAGAGTGTTCGCACGCGGACAACGGTCGCCTCGCTCCGCTCATACTCTGCATGTCGATAGCAATGTCGACAAGGCCTGGTACGCGCGCTTCGCGCGCTCGACGGCCGGCAGATCGGCAGGCGCGCGGCACGGCGCCTCGATGGCCAGCGGCACGCCGGCCGGCAGCGCGGCGACCAGCTCGCGGAGCGGCAGGACGCCCTCGCCGGGCAGGAGGCGACCGGTGCGCGCTTCCCGGATGAGCGCGGGCGCATCGGTGGGGCCGGGCATGTCGGCCGACGCATCGCAGATCTGGGCGTAGCGGAACAGCGACGGATCGACCTGCCCGATGTGAGCGGGAAGCCCTCCCGACCGGCTGAAGTGGAGAGCGTCCACCACCACCGACGCGTTCGCCCGCTTCGACTTGGCCACGACCTGCGCGGCGTGGGCGAGCGTCCGGACCCCCGTGTAGATCGCGAACTCCAGGCCGACGTGCAGGCCGTACTGCGCTGCGTGGTCGCACAGCTCGCCGAATCGCTCGATCGTCCGCGCCTCCTCGGGCTCGGCGCTCATGACCAGCACGTGCTTCGCGCCGAGCCGCGCCGACACCTCCAGGAAGCCCTCCGGGATGCCGATCGGGTACTCGGGCTCGAAGCGAAAGAACTCGGTGTCGAGCACGGACACGCCGGCGTCCCCCAAGCGCAGCAGGGTCTCCCGCAGGAGCGGGCCCTCGTGCAGGATGTCGTACGGCGGGACGCCCACGCTCGGGGTGGCGGTCAGGCGGATGCCAATGGTCCGGAAGCCCGCCGCGGCCGCCACCGTGACCAGCTCGGGGGGCGTCGTGTCCAGCACGGTCAGGTGCGCGAGGGAGATCGGCCGGGCAGTCGTGGACATGGGGAGATAGTACCTCAGCGCTCCTGCGCTGTCCGAGCTGCGCTGGGCGGATGCAGCTGATCGCTACGATCGACGACCCCGCCGTGATTCAGAAGATTCTCGCCCGCCTTGGCTTCCCGAGCGCGCGGAGGGATCCACGGCCGCCGTCGCCCCTGACCGCGGCCGGAGCCAAGCAGCCGCCCCTTCCCGGCGTGAGCGTCTAACCGGTGTCGGGGGGTCCGGGCAGCCGCGGACGGCTGCCCTGCCGGGGCCTGATGGTCCCGTGGAGGGTTCCCACCCTGTGATTCAAGACCCCGATTTGACCTCTGATTCCCGCTCTGGCAGGATCGGCGCGAGGTGAGAGGGGGTTTATCAGCGCTGTGCCACGGCAGACCCCGGGGGGAAGACCCTCGGGCGCGGCGGGCCATGACTGAGAATGGGTTTTATGTTGTCTACGGTCTGAATCGCCCGGGCCAGATCTCGCCTGCTCAGAGAACCTGCCAGTAGCGGCGGCCTTGGAGGCGTATGACCTTGCCGAAGCCTGGCGCCTTGAAGTGTCCGGCCGCCACGATGATCTCTTCGCGCTCCAGACGCTCCATGAGGACCCGTCGAGTATGCTGCGTCATTTCGGGGTCCATGTCGGCCCGCGAGACCCAGTGTGTCTCGTGGAGCTGCACGGGGTTGTGCGCGACGTCTCCCAGGACCAGCGCGCGCTCGCCTTGCGAGGTGATCAGGATGCTCATGTGCCCCGGCGTGTGCCCGGGGGTGGGCAGGGCGGTCAGCTCGGGCGTGATGGTGTGCTCCCCGTCCATCAGCTCGATGAGGCCGAGGTCGGCCAGCGGCCAGACGCAGGTGGGAGCATTGGGAAAGCGCTGGGGCTGGACCTCCGGCTGAAGGCAGACGTCCCAGTCCTTGGTGCTCATCCAGTAGCGGGCATTGGGGAAGGTCGGCACGTAGCGCTCGCCCTGCGGCATCAAGTTCCAGCCGACGTGAGCGCGGTGCAGGTGGGTCAGCACGACCATGTCCACTTCGTCGGGTCGCACGCCGTTGTCCTGGCAGTCGCGCATGAGCTGACCCCAGGGGACATCGGGCGCGTCGGCGGGCTTGGGGCCGAGGCCCGTGTCGACGAGGATGGTCCGCCCTTGCGACCGGATCAGGAAGGAGCCGAGGTTGAAGCGGACCTTATGCTCCTCGGTCAGATCGGACTCATGCCCGTGCCAGTTGTCCTCGGGAATGGTCGGGAAGAAATTACAGAGGTCGAACTCGAGCATGCCGTCGGACAGCGACATGATCTCGACATTGCCTACCCGGATGACATTGTTCGGCACGGCCTGCGCTCCTCTCGTAGGAGATCCGAGCAAGGGCAGAGATGCGAGAGTCTAGCATGGCTTCTCAGATTGCTCCCCCTGGGGGCTTTCTCAAGTATCATCCAGTAGGAGTGTTGGAGTTGGGGGTGCCTATTCCCATGAACTGCCAGGACGCTCGCGAGTATTTCTCGGAGCTCCTTGACTCGCACATCGGGGACTCGCACATCGGGCTCACCGAGCGGGTCCCGCTGGAAGCGCATCTGCGCGAGTGCGAGGCCTGTCAGCAAGAGCTCGAGGCTCTTCGTCTCAGTGAGCGCCCTCGCCCTGCCGCGTGGCGACCGAGTTTCAAGCTCGACTTCTTCAGCAAGGCGCTCGACGGCCTGCGTCCGGCTGCCATGGTGGACCGGCTCCGCCAGCGAGTCTTCCCTCGCAACCGGGTCATCCGGCCCGCGCGACCGCGACCGGTCCTCTTCGGTAAGACGCTCGAGGCGCCGCGGCCGGCTGACAAACTCTCTCCGCGCCGGAGCGTGCACGCGCGAGGAAGAATCCCGTGGCGGTCCCGTTTCGGCGTCGCCCGCACAACGAAAGCCCTTGCGGCCGTTCGTCGCATCGACATCGTCGGCCCGCTTCACCGCGCGGTGTCGTCACTCGATCGGGTCGTCCGGCGTGCCCCGCCGGCGCTCGATATCGCCGGGAAATCGCTCGATGTCACCCGGAAATTGGTCGACGTCATCCGGAAGGCCGCGCTTGATGTCGGTGGGAAGGCGCTCCAGGTCACCCAGAAGGCGCTCGGGATTGCCCAGAAAGTGCTCGAGATCGCCCGTCAGACGCTGTTAATGACCGGGGCACTCGCCATCGTTGCCTGGCACCACCGAGGTGTCTTCCTTCGCGTCCAGGCCAGGCATCTTCGTCTGACCGCCACGGTGCTGCTGGTCTCGCTCGGTGCCGTCGGCCTCTTCAGGTACCGAGCCGAGCTCGATGTCGCGGTCCGTCACTGGGTGCCCTCGGCTCCTTCGAGCGGCGACGCCACGCCTCCGACACGCATGGCCTCCACGGAGCCGGCGACGCGACCTGAGATTCCTCCAGTATCCGTGCCCGCCACGGTAGTGCCGGCGCCGCCCGCGCTGCACCCGCCTCCTGCGCCACGAGCGCCGGAGCGGCCAACGCCGGAGATGCCAGCGAGGGTCACCGCTCCGCCCGCGCGGATGAAAAGCTCAACCCCGCCGCCGGCGCCTGTCACCCCCCGGCGCGCTCCCGCTCCCTCGCCGCCGGTTCGTGATACGCGTGCGAGTCGCGTCGAGAAGCCGGACGCGACCAAGCCCGACCGGATCGAGACGCCGCCGCAGAAGGCGAAGAATGGAAGCGTCAAGCAGGACATGGTCGCCTCCCCAGCGCAGCGAAGAGACCATCCGGTCGGAACGATGGCCGCGTCCACGCCTCCCGCCAACGGTGACGCGCGCCCGTCGCGCGATGTGGTCGGGAAACTCCGGGTCAAGAGCCGGAGCGGAGCCGAGCGCGACCTCGCGGCCTTGGTGGCGAAGGCCGGAGGGACCACGGTGAGCCGGCAGCGCGGTGACAAGATCACGGTGATCGAGGCCGTGGTGCCGAATCCCAGCTACGGCAAGTTTGCCGAAGGATTGAACCGCATCGGCTCATGGCAGATCGAGGCCGGGCGGTCCCGACTGCCCGATCCCGTGCGCGTGACCGTCAGACTGGCCGAGTAGCTCGCGCGCCGCCCTCCGCGTTTGCGGTCATCGCTTCTCTGGTCTATTCTTCTGCCTCATGACCCAGCCGGTGAAGTGGCCCGACGCCGCCCTCGCGGACCGGCCGCTGCACATGTCGATGGGCGCCTACGGTCCCAAGACCGGCATGCCGCGCATCCTG
>JAUSJX010000058.1 GCA_030647435.1 Candidatus Rokuibacteriota bacterium | reverse complement strand
CTGCTCGTAGAACACCCGCTCGTTCGGATACACCTGGCGCGCCATGAATGCCGCGAGCTGCTCGACCAGCATCCTGACCTTCGGGGACGAGGCGAAATCCATTGCGCGGTGTCTCCTTATGAACCGTCGAGTCGCATGGCGACGTCACTGCGGCTTCGCTCGCCGCTGCCCGCGAAAGGCCGCCAGGCGGCGCTTGTGGTCGTCACTCCGGAACGCGAAGCTCTGCAGGTACACTTCGTACTCGAGGTCCGTGTCCAGGTCGAGGCTCTCTCCTCGCCGGAGGGCGAGCTTGCTGATGAAGGAGGCCCGTCGGGGGCCCGCCGCGATTCGCTCGGCCACCCGCATCGCCGTCTCGTCGAGGGCGCGGTCGGGCACGACATCCGCGAAGAGCCCCAGCGCCAGCCCCTCGCGCGCCGACACGCTCCCGCCCGCGAGCAGCAGGTAGCTCGCGCGTACGGGGCCCACGATCCGCGGCAGGAGGTACGTACAGCCCATGTCGGCGGAGGCGAGGCCGATGCGCTCGAAGACGAAGTCGTAACGAGCGCTCTCGGCGGCAATGGCGATGTCGCAGGCCATGGCGAGCGCAGCCCCACCGGCGGCGGCCGCCCCGTTCAGCGCCGGGAGCGTCCGCACGCCGAGCGCGTTCCGCCGCTCGGGACGGTTCAAGATGACGCGGGTGATCGAGCCCGACCGCTCGAGCAGAACTTCAGAATCTCCCATGGTGCCCCCTCTCTGTCCACCGCGGCGCCGGGCTAGAAGCGCCCGAGGACCTCGCGGGCGATGATCATCCGCTGGATCTGGCTCGTCCCCTCGCCGATCTGGTACAGCTTCGCGTCACGCAGGTAGCGCTCCACCGGGTACTCGCGCATGTAGCCGTAGCCGCCGAAGATCTCCACGGCGGAGTTGCAGGCGCGCAGGGCGGCCTCGGCCGCGAAGAACTTCGCCATCGCGGCTTCCCGCTTGATGGGCAGGCCCGCATCGGCCATCCGTGCGGCGTTGAGGGTGAGCAGGCGGGCGGCCTCGATCTCGGTCGCCGCCTCCGCGATCGGCCACTGCACGCCCTGGAAGGCGGCGATCGGCTTCCCGAACTGCTCCCGCTGCCGGGCGTACGTGGTCGCCGCATCGAGCGCCGCCTGGCCGAGTCCCACCGAAAGCGCGGCGACGTTGACGCGGCCGCGGTCCAGGGTGCGGGCGAACTGACGGAATCCCTCGCCCTCCCGCCCGATGAGATTCTCGGCGGGAACCCGGGCGTCATCGAAGTACAGCATCGCGGTGGGCGAGCCGTGCACGCCGTACTTGCGATCGGCCTTGCCCACCGTGAACCCGGGGGTCTCCCGCTCCAGCACGAAGGCCGACACACCGCGCGAGCCGGGCTCGTCGCCGGTGCGGGCGGTGATCACGAAAATGCCGGCCACCGTGGCGTTGGTGATGAACACCTTGGTCCCGGTGATCCGGTAGTGATCGCCGGTCCTCACCGCCCGCGTCCGGCAGGCCGCGGCATCGGAGCCGCCGCTCGGCTCGGTGAGGCCGAAGGCGCCAATCTTGGCGCCGGTCGTGAGGGGGACGAGATAGCTCTGCTTCTGCCGCTCCGTGCCGTGCCCGGCGAGGACCGACGACGCGAGGCTGATGTGCGCGTTCAGCGAGCTGCCGACGGCGCCGGAGGCGCGCGACACCTCCTCGAGGAGCAGGGCCACCATGACGCAGTCGGCGCCCCCGCCGCCGTACTCCGGCGGGTACGGCGCCCCGAGGAGCCCGAGGCCGGCCATTTCGCGGAACAGCCCCGCCGGGAACTCGTCACGCTCGTCGATGTCGGCCGCGAGCGGCGCGATCCGCTCCTCGGCGAACCGCCGCACCATCTCGTGGAACTCGCGCTGCACGTCCGTGAGGAAGTACTTGTTCATTCCCGTTCTCCCGCGGCGGCCGCGTGGGCGCGCGCCAGCTCGCGCAGCTTGAACCGCCGGATCTTCCCCGAGCCCGTCAGCGGCATCTCATCGACAAAGGTGATCCCGCGGGGGACCTTGAAGCGCGCGAGGTTTCGCCGGCAGTGCTCGATGATCTCCGCGGCGGTGGCCGCTGCGCCCGGACGGAGCACAACGAAGGCGTGCACGGTCTCGCCGCGGACCTCGTCGGGGAGGCCGGCCACCGCCACCGACTGCACCGCCGGGTGCTCGAAGATGACCGTCTCCACCTCCTTGGGGTACACGTTGTTGCCGCTCGTCACGATCATGTCCTTGAGGCGGTCGAGGATGTAGAGGTGCCCGTCCTCGTCCATGGTCCCGATGTCGCCGGAATGCAGCCATCCGTCGCGCAGCGTGGTGGCCGTCAGCTCGGGCTGGTTCCAGTAGCCGATCATGAGAGTCCGGCAGCGGAAGAGGAGCTCCCCCGGCGCGCCGGCGGGAAGGTCGCGGTCGCCCGCGTCCACAACGCGAGCCTCGATCTCCGGCAGGGCGGGCCCGCAGGAGCCCGGGCGAACGGGCTCCCCCGGGCGCTGCACGGTGGCGACCGGCGAGATCTCGGTGAGCCCGTAGCTCTCCAGCGTCTCCACCCCGAGCGATCTCCGGAGGTCCTCCTTGAGCTTCTCGGGCACCGGGCCGCCACCCACGTCGATCAGCCGGAGGCAGGTCAGGTCACGGCCCGCCATGTGCTGCGCCATGCGGACGAACATCGTCGGCACCCCGGCCAGGCAGGAGACCCGGTGGCGCTCAATCAGCTCGACCGCCGCCACGGCATCGAACGTCGGCGTGATGACCGTGCTCGCCCCGACCAGCCCAGCGTGCAGAAAATCGAAGGCGAAGCCGAAGCTGCTGTACGTGGGAAGGAGGGTGAGGAACCGGTCGGAGTCGCGGTAGCCGAGGACGCCCGACGCCAGCCGGGCGTTGTCGACGACGCCCTGCTGCCTGAGCACGATGCCCTTCGGGGTCCCCGTCGTCCCGGAGCTGTAGATGATGAGAGCCGGCGCCTCGGCTCGGCTCGGCTCCGGCGCCGTTGACTCCCCTGCCGTCTCGATCGCCTGGTCGTACGACCGCCAGCCGGGCGCGGTCCCCACCGTGACCAGCCTCAGCGTGAGCGAGCCGGGCAGCACCTCGGCCGGGACCCGGTCGAGCAGGGATGCCTCCGCCACCAGGGCGGCCGGCGTGCAGTCGGCGAACAGCAGCCCGTTCTCGCGGGCGGTGTTGAGGCCGTTGACGGGGACGGCGACGGCGCCGACGAGGCCGCACGCGATGTAGGACTCGAACAGCTCGCGCGAGTTCCGCATGAACATCGCGACCCGATCACCGCCGCCGATCCCCGCCCCGGCCAGGACGGACGCCAGGCGCCGGGCGCGCTCGAGCGTCTCGGCGTACGGGACGGGGCGCCCATCGGTCAGCACCAGGTGGGTCGCGCGGCCGGCCCGGCGCGCAGCCTCCGAAAACACTCCATCGATCGTTTGAGCCATGCCGGTCACAGGAGCCCCAGCGACCGGGCGATGACATTGAGCTGAATCTCGTTGGTGCCCTCCCCGATCCACGCCTCGGGCGCGTCGCGGTAGAGGCGCGCGATCCTCATCTCCTCGATGTAGCCCGCCCCACCGTGCAGCAGGAGCGCATCGCTCGTGACGCGCACCGCCGCCTCGCTCGCCAGGTACTTCGCCATCGACGCCTCGCGGACGCAGTCGCGGCCGGCCATGCGCAGGCGGGCCGCGCGGTAGATCATCAGCCGCACGGCGTCCACCTGCGCCGCCATGGCGGCGATCTTGAAGGCCACGCCCTGGAAGGTCCCGATGGTGACGCCGAAGGCCCGCCGCTCCCCCGCGTAGTGCAGGATCAGCTCGAAGGCCTGCTGGGCGAGGCCGAGGCCGCGGTTGGCGACGAGGATCCGCCCTTCCGTGAGCGTCTCCTTGAGCTGCCCGAGGCCGCGCCCGAGCTCGCCCAGCACCCGGCGCGCCGGCACCCGCACGTCCTCCAGGCTCACGAAGCACGTCGACGACGAGTGGTTGCCGACCTTGTCGAGCTCGCGCGCCACCACGCCGGGATCGCGGGTGTCGACGATGAACATGGACAGGGCGCCGGCCGTCCGCCCCTCGCCCGTCCGGGCCGCGACCAGCATGAAATCGGCGATGGATCCGTTCGTGATGTACAGCTTGCTGCCGTTCAGCACGAAGTCGCCGCCGTCGGCCCGGGCCGTGGTGCGGATGCCGCGGATGTCGCTGCCGGCATCGGGCTCGGTGAGGCCGAAGGCGCCGATCCGGTCGCCCCGCAGGGCGGGCAGCAGGAACTCCGCCTTCTGCTCGTCCGTCCCGAAGTGGAGCACGGAGCCTGCCGCCAAGTGCTGGTGCGCGAAGACGCCCGCGGAGACGCCGGCGGAGGCGCGCGTCAACTCCTCGTAGAAGATGCAGCCCATCAGGAGGTCGCCGCCGGCGCCGCCGAACTCGACCGGGAAGTTCACGGCGAGGAACCCGCTGTCGCGCAGCACCGCGTAGACCTCGAGCGGGAAGCGGTGCTCCCGCTCGCCGAGGGCGGCCAGCGGCTCCACCTTGTCGGCGACGAAGCGGCGGAAATGATCGCGAAACTCCCGGTGCTCCCGCTCGAGGCCGTAGTCCTCGACCCAGGCCGCGTCCGTCATCATGAACTCCCCTCTCCTCCGTCGAGGTAGATGGTCTGCCCCGTCATGAAGTCCGACGCCGGGGACGCCAGGTACACGGCGAGCGGTCCGATCTCGTCCGGCTCCCCGAGGCGGCGGAGCGGGATCCTGGAGAGGATCAGCGCCCGCGTCTGCTCGTCCGCCATCGCGTCGACGGAGAAGTCGGTGCGGATGTAGCCGGGGGCGAGACAGTTGACCCGGATGCCGTGGCGGGCCCACTCCACGGCGAGGCAGCGGGTCAGGGCATCGGCACCGGCCTTGCTGACGCAGTACGCCAGGAACTGGGGCACCCCGATCTTTCCCCACAGCGAGCCGACGTTGATGATCTTGCCGCCGCCCCGCGTGATCATCGACGGGGCCACCGCGCGGGCGAGGCGGAACATCGAGGTGAGGTTGGTGGCGAGGACCCGCTCCCATTCCTCATCGGTCAGCTCGAGGGCCCGCTTCTGCAGCGTGATGCCGGCGTTGTTCACGAGGACGTCGATCGGCCCCAGGGCCTGCGTGATCGCCTCCAGCTGGGTCGCGATGTCCTCCGCCCGCGCGACGTCGAGGTGGAACGCGCGCGCGCTCCCGTCCCTCGCCCGGATGGCGGCGGCGGCGGCCTCGACCTGATCGAGCGAGCGCGCCGCGCACGCCACCGTCGCCCCGGCCCCGCCGAGTGCCTGCGCGATGGCATACCCGATGCCCCGCCCGGCGCCGGTAACGAGGGCCACGCGGCCGGCGAGTACCCGGCCGTCCTCGCTCACGGGATCACCGCCACCGGCGCGGGCCGGCCACCTGGAACCCTCACGCCAGCCACCGCTTGCGGCGCCGGTAGTGCTTCACCTCGTGGTAGTTCAGGGCGCCGGCGCCGGCCAGGTAGAAGTCCTTGATGTCGGGGTTCTTCTTGAGCACGTCGGAGGCTCCCTCCATGACGACGCGTCCGTTCTCGAGGAGGTACGCGTGGTGCACCACGTCCAGCGCCGCGGTCGCGTTCTGCTCGACGAGCAGGATGCTCACGCGCTCCTCGCGGTTGATACGGACGAGGATCCGGAAGATCTCGATCACCAGCGCGGGCGCCAGGCCGAGGCTCGGCTCGTCGAGCAGGAGCAGCTTCGGCCCGGTCATGAGGGCCCGCCCGATGGCGAGCATCTGCTGCTCCCCACCGGAGAGGTACCCGGCCTGCGCCTTTCGACGCTCGGGCAGGCGCGGAAAGTATTCGTACACCCGCTCCCTGAGCTCGGCGACGCGTCGACGGTCCCGGTGGACCGTCGACGCCGCCAGCAGGTTCTCGTCGGGCGTCAGATGCTCGAAGACGCGCCGTCCCTCGAGCACGTGGACGAGACCGAGACGGACCCGCTCCGCCGGACCGAGCCGGAGGACGTCCCGCCCCGCGAACCGGATCTCGCCACGGGTGACGTCGCCCCGCTCGGGACCGAGCAGCCCGCTGATCGCCTTCAGCATCGTGCTCTTCCCGGCGCCGTTGGCGCCGAGCAGTGCCACCATACCGCCCGCGGGCACCTCCAGCGAGACGCCCTTGACGGCGAGGAAGACGCGGTCGTAGATCACCTCGACGTTGCGGACTGCGAGGATCGCTTCGGTCACTTGCCGGACCGCTGGAACTCCTCCGCGGACTTCTTCACGAGGTCCCAGACGATCTCCCGGTAGGCGTTGAACCAGCCGCTCTTCGGCACCCACTTCGTCCCGTCCCACTGGCTGATCCGGCCGAAGCCGCCGCCCTCGTGGTCCTTGGGAGTCAGGGTGATCGGCGCGATCAGCCCGCCCTCGTCGAAGTCCCGGAGCGTCTCCATGGCCTGCCGGATCTTCTCCGTGGTCACCGGCTCGCCGAACTTCTCCCGGGCGATCCGTATGCCCTCCACGACGGGCGCCACCGCGTTGATGCCGATCACGTAGTAGGTGGTGCCCACGTTCTCGATCTTCCCGTGGCCCTTGCCCGCCTTCTGGTACACCTCGCTCAGGATCCCCCGGACGATGGCGGTGTCGCGGCCGGGGATGGCGGCCTCGAAACGCAGCAGGCCGCGCGCCTGCTGGGCGCCGACCACCTGCATGTCCTTCTCCGCCACCCAGATGACGGAGATGACGCGTTCGAGGTTCATCCCGTTCCGGATGGCCTCGCGGATGGAGACGGGCTGGCCGACGCCGGCGCCCCAGAGGATGGTCCAGTCGGGCCGGAAGCGGCGGACCTGCGTCCACGTCGCGGACTGCTCGTTGCCGGGCGACGGGTACGGGAAGAGGCCCAGCTCGAACCCCAGCCGCTTGCTCAGCTCCTCGAACACCGGGATGGGCTCCTTGCCGAAGGGCGAGTCGATGTGCACGAGCGCCAACTTCTTGCCCTTGAGGTTCCCGCCTTCCTGGTCGAGCGTGTACTTCGTGATCGCGGCCGCCTGCGACCAGTAGTTCGCCCCCAGCGAGAAGAAGTGCGTGAAGACGGAGCCGTCGGCGACGTCGGACCGGCCGTGGAACGGCATGACCACGATCATGTTGTCCTTCAACGCACGGGGCAGCACCGCCCGCGAGACGGGCGTGCTGACGAGGTCGAAGATGGTGGCCCCTTCACGCTTGAACCGCTCGTAGGCCTCGATTCCCCGCTGGGGTTCGTTGCCGTGGTCGGTGATGAGCCACTCGAGCTTGTACCCGCCCACCCCTCCCTTCAAATTGACGTACTGCAGGTAGTCGACGGACCCCTGGATCCACTCCTCGGTGATGAAGGTGTAGACCTTGGTGAAGTCGGCGGGGAAGCCGAACTTGATGACCTTGTCCTGCGCGGGCGCTGGGCTCCCGGCAGTGCCGACCAGGGCCAGCGCGAGCACGACGATGAAAGCTCGTTTCATGGCGATCCTCCGTAGTGTCACGACTGCGTTGTTAACATCACCGCCCGAGCCCCGACTTGCGGGCATACCCGAACGGCCACACGAGGAAGTAGTTGCGAACGTTGTCGTAAACCTTGGCCAGACCGAGGGGCTCGATGAGCAGGAACCCCACGATGAGGCCCCCGTACAGCACGAGCGGCAGCTGGGCGAGGGTGGTCGACGGGACGGCGACGTCGAGAAGCGTGGCGCCCGCCCGCAGGAAACGGTCGAGGAAGATGGGCGCCAGGAGAACGAAGCCGGCGCCGAAGTAGCTGCCGACCACGCTGTGCAGCCCACCCGTGATCACCATGGCGGCGACCTGGATGGAGACGTCGAGGCTGAACTGCTCCGGAGTGACGACGCGGTAGTACGCGAAGGCAAGCACGGCGCCGGTGACGCCGCCCAGGAACGAGCTGATCCAGAAGGCCAGCGCCTTGTAACGGTACGTGTTGACACCGATCACCTCCGCCGCATAGTCCTTCTCGCGGACGGCAACGAACGCGCGCCCGAGCGCGGTGCGGCGCATGTTCAGCGTGAACAGCGCGACGGCGGAGCACCAGGCGAAGGCGAGGTAGTAGCGCGCGCTGTCCGACGCCAGCTCCCAACCGAGCAGGTGCGGCGCCGGCACCTGCAGGGTGGCCTGCGCGCCCCCGCTGATGGCGGGCACGTGCACGAGGACCCAGTCGACCACGTACTGCAGCGCGAGCGTGCTGACGGCCAGGTACAGCCCTTTGACGCGGACGGCGGGCACGCCGAAGATCGAGCCGACGAGGGCGGCCGCGAGTCCGGCGCCGACGAGGGCCAGCACGAACGGCACGCCGGCTCGCACGAGGTGGACGGAAGCGTAGGCGCCGACGGCCATGACGGACGCGAAGCCCAGGTGTACCTGGCCGGCCCACCCCATGAGCACGTTCAGGCTCAGCGCCGCCGCGCTCCAGATGATCCACGGCAGGAGATAGCCGCTGAAGTACAGGTCCGGCAGCCAGGCCGGCGCCGTGAGGGCGAGCACCACCAGCAGCCCGAGCAGGCGCCGCTCGAACGGGATGGGGAGGACGCGGGAGTCGGTCTCGTAACTCGTGTGGCGGATTCCGGCGCGGCGGTAGAACACGTCGCTACACCCGCTCGATGATCTCGCGGCCGAAAAGGCCGTGCGGCTTGAAGAGGATCGTCAGCAGGATCACCACCGCCGCCACCACTTCCTTGGTGCCCCCGCCCACAAGCGGATCGAGGTAGCCCGAGATCACGCTCTCCAGGACGCCCACCAGGAGCCCGGCCACCACAGCGCCTCCGATGCTGTCCAGGCCGCCGAGGATGGCGACCGCCAGCGCCTTGAGCAGCAGCAGCGAGAGGGTCCAGTCGATCCCCTGGACCGAGGCCCACACCGCTCCCGCGAGCGTGGCCAGCCCGCCCGCAATCGCCCACGTCAGGCCGATGGCGCGCTCCACCGAGATCCCGACCGACCACGAGGCGACATAGTCGTCCGACACCGCGCGCAGCACGACGCCGAGCCGGGTGTGGAACAGCAGCATCAAGAGCAGCATGAGGACGAGCGCGAGCGCGCCTCCCGCCAGGTACACCCGGTTGATGAGGAGGGCGCCCACGAAGAACGGGTCCTGGCTGATGCCGATGCTGAACGGCTTGCTGCCCGCCCCCCAGATGGCGGGCGCCAGCCCGCGCAGCATGATCTCGAGGCCGAGGGTGAGCATGAGGATCATGATGAGCGGCTGGCCGGCCATGCGGCGGAGCGCGAGCCGCTCGATCCCGGCGCCGACGGCGGCCATGACGAGGACGGCCGCCACCAGGGCCAGCCCCAGCGGAAATCGGAGGTGGGTCGTGATGGCCCACGTCACGAACGCGCCCAGCATCACCAGCGATCCGTGGGCGAGGTTGGCCACCGCCGACGACTTGTAGACGAGGACGATGCCGAGCGCGACGAGCGCGTACATGAGCCCGAGCAGCGCGCCGTTGGCGGCGAGCTCGGCGGGGTAGGCCAGCCGCGCGTAGATGTCCGTCATGCGACGTCGTCCAGCGTGAGCTGCCGGCGGATGGTCCCCGTCTCGCCCGTCTCGTAAGTGATGCGCGCCTCGACGTCGATGACGCGCCGGCCGCTGTAGAGCGCCTCGATGATCGGGCGGTAGCGCTCCTCGATGACCCCGCGTCGCAGCTTGCGGGTGCGGGTCAGCTCCCCGTCGTCGGGGTCGAACTCTTTGTGCAGGTTCACGAAGCGCCGGATGGCCAGCTCCGGAGGCAGGAGGCGGTTCACGTGGCGGATGCGCTCGCCGATCAACCGGTAGACCTCGGGCTCCTGCGAGAGATCCGCGTAGGAGGTGTAGGAGATGCCCCGCACCTCCGCCCAGTGGCCGACGGCGTCGAAGTCGATGCAGACCAGCGCGGCGAGATGGTCGCGCCCGGCGCCGAGGACGGCGGCTTCCCGGATGAACGGGCTGAACTTGAGGCGGTTCTCGACGTACTGCGCCACGAATCGCTGGCCACCGCGCGTCTGCACGACCTCCTCGACGCGGCCGAGGATCACGAGCTGACCGTCCGGCTCCAGGTATCCGGCATCACCGGTGTGGAACCACCCGTCGCGCAGCGCGCTCGCCGTCGCCTCGGGGTTGTTCAGGTATCCCTTGAAGAGGCTCTCCGAGCGCAGGAGGACCTCGCCGGCCTCGCCGATCCGGGCCTCGACGCCGGGCAAGGGCCGGCCGACCGTGTGCAGGCGCACCTCGTCGTCGGCCTGCACCGACGTCAGCGCCGAGTTTTCCGTCTGGCCGTAGATCTGCTTGAGGTTGACCCCAAGACCTCGGAAGAAGAGGAAGGCATCCTCGCCGATCGCCTCGCCACCGGTGTAGGCGCGCCGGACGCGCGACAGTCCCAGGTGGTCTTTGAGCGGGCCGTAGATCACGGGCTCTCCGAGACTCCGGACGAGGCGCCGGCCCAGGGACGTCGGCTTGCCCTCCAGGCGCGCCCGCTCGATGTCGACGGCCACCGGCATGAGGCGATGGTACAGCCAGCGCTTGAGCCGCGGCGCCTCCTCCATGCGGACGTGCACGTGGGTCAGCATCTGGTCCCAGCTGCGGGGAGGCGCGAAGTACAGGGTGGGCGCGATCTCCTGGAGGTTCTGCAGTACGGTCTCCGGCCGCTCGGGGATGTTCACCGTGAACCCGAGCGCGACGGCGGCGGCCACCGAGAAGACGAAGTCGCCGACCCACGCCATCGGCAAGTAGGCGACGATCTCCTCGCCCGCCTCGAAGTACCCGCCCGCAGCGCCGTTCCGCACGGCGGCGAGCAGCTGGCCATGCTCCAGCATGACGCCCTTCGGCGTCCCTGTCGTCCCCGAGGAGTGGAGCAGCACGGCGGGGTCGCCGGGGCCGGCCCGGCGGAGGAGGGCGTCCCGGAGCTGGGGCTGCGTCTCCAGCCGCTCCACGCCGCTCGTCCTCACGGCGGCGTACGCGAGGAGTCCCGATTCGGTGTAGGTGCCGAGGCCGCGCGCGTCGTCGTAGACGAGGACGTCAAGGTGCCCGATGTGCTTGCGGAGGTCGAGCAGCTTGTCGACCTGCTCCTGGTCCTCCGCGAGGGCGAAGCGCGCCTGGCAGCTGCCGACGATGTGGCGCACCTCGTCGGCGATCGCGTCCGGGAAGACCGGCACCGGGACGCCGCGCAAGGCCGATGCCGCCAGCATCCCGAAGTACAGCCGCGGCCGGTTGTCCCCGAGGATGATGAGGGCGTCGCCGTCCGCGAACCCCAGCGCGTCCAGCCCCGCGGCGAGCGCCAGCACCTCGTCGAAGTACTGCCGCCACGTGTACTCCTGCCAGATGCCGAGGTCCTTCTCGCGCAGGGCCACCACGCGCGGCATCTGAAGGGCGTTGCGGGACAGCAGCTCGATCAACGTCGCCGACGCCGGCGGCGCGGCGACTTCGCCGGGCTGAGCGAAGCCCAACTCACGCCGCATCGCGGGCAACTCCCCCGAGGTACGCCGAGACGACCCTGGGATCGGTGACGACTTCTCGCGGGACGCCCTCGGCGATCTTCTCGCCGTGACTGAGGACGGCGATCCGGTTCGAGATCCCGAGCACGACGTCGAGGTGATGCTCGATCAGCAGCACCGGGAGGCGCCGCTCCGCGTGGACGTCGAGGATGAACCGGGCCATGTATTCCTTCTCTTCCTGGTTCATCCCGGTCATGGGCTCATCGAGGATCAGGAGCTTGGGCTCCGCTACCAGCGCCCGCGCCAGCTCCACGCACTTCTGCAGCCCCAGCGGCAGGATCTCTACCGGCTCGTGGCGCACCGGCGCCAGCTGCATGAAGTCGATGATCTCCTCCACCACGCGCCGGTGGAGGACCTCGGCGCGGCGGGCCCACCACCAGTAGCACGCGGTGCTCAGCGCCCCGGGGCGCATGTGAATGTGACGGCCGAGGAGGATGTTGTCGAGCACGCTCATGCCGCGGAAGAGGGCGAGGTTCTGGAACGTGCGGGCGATGCCACACTGTGCCACCCGGTGCGGGCGCAGCCCCGTGATGTCGGCGCCGTCGAACATGATCCGCCCCTGCTGGGGCGGGTAGAAGCCGGTGATCGCGTTGACGAGGGTGGTCTTGCCGCTGCCGTTGGGACCCACGAGCGCGACGATCTCGTCGCGGTGCACGGTGAAGTCCACGCGGGTCAGCGCCGCGATACCACCGAACAGGCGAGAGACGCCCTCGCAGCGCAGCATCGCGCCGTCCGCGGCGGGCGCCGCCTCGGGGACCGCGGGGCTGGCGGCGTCGCTCACGGCGTCGCCGGCGTGACCCGCTCGATGAGCGAGATCTTCTGCACGCCGGGCTTCTCGAAGGTGTCGGGGGGAACCAGCTCCACCACGGGGCGGAAGGCGAGCGCCTCGCGGAGCCTGCGCTCGAGCTCGGCGATGAGCGCCGGCCGGTCGGCGGCGGTGACGCCGTGGCCGTGCTCGACCTTGACCCGGAGCGGCCGCTGCGTGGTGTGCCCGGGGAAGTCGACGACGACCTTGATGGCCCCGGTCGCCCGCGGCTTGAGGCGCGCCACGACGTCCTTGATCGCCGACGGAAAGACGTTCACCCCGCGCACGATGAGCATGTCGTCGGTGCGCCCGAAGCACCGGATCTTCGGCGAGGTCCGGCCGCACCGGCAGGAGGTGCCGAGGACCTCCACGTGGTCGCCGGTGCGGAAGCGGAGAAGCGGCGAAGCCTCCCGGTCGATGGCCGTGTACACGAGCTCGCCCTTCACCCCGGCCTCGAGCGGCAGGGGCACGTCCGTCTCCGGGTCGATGACCTCGAAGAGGATGAATTCCTGGGCGCAGAAGTGCATGCCGCTCTTGTCCTCGCACTCGCCCCAGTAGGTGCAGCCGAGGTCGGTGCCGCCCAGCATCTCCCGGACCTCGGCTCCCCACAGCGCCTCCGCGCTCGCGCGCACGGCTGGAATCCCGCCCCCGGGCTCGCCGCCGACCGAGATGTTCCGGACTCCGAGGGTCTTGGCCTCGCGGCCGAGCACGGCGGGGGCCTGCTCGGCGAGGTAGATCGTGAAGTACGGCGTGCCGGTGATCACCCGCGGTCGCTGATCGGCACACACGCGCAGCAAGCGCTCGACGCCGGCGTCGGCGCCGACGGGGATGTCGCACACGCCCAGGTACTGGAGGATCTGGACCATCGGAAGGCCGCCGACGAATCCCTTGCTCATCGAGAACCCGTGGAGGCAGACGTCGCCCGGCCGGAAGCCGTTGGCGAACATGGTCCGCGCGCCCATCTCGCACCACACGCGGATGTCGTGGTGGGTGAGCCCGACGTAGGACGGGCTCCCCGTCGTCCCCGACGAGGCCTGGATCTGGATCACCTTGCTCATCGGCGCCGCCAGGTGCCGGCCAAGCGGCGGCTGGGCCGCCAGGCTCTCGCGCAGCTCCGTCTTCAGCGTGAGCGGCACGCGCGCAAGATCGGCGGCGGTCTTGACGGCGTCGAACTGCACACCGGCCGCGCGCAGCTTGTCGCGGTAGAACGCGGAAGTCCCCTCCAGGTACCCGAGCTGCCGCCGCAGCGCCGCCTCCTGGATCGCCTGCACCTCCGCCCACGGCTGTCCCTCGATCTCGTGCCAGAACCTCTCGTCCATGCCCTGCGATCTCCTATGAGCCCCGCCGGTCACGCCTCACGCCCCCGCCGCACGCTTCACGTGCACGGTCAGTCCACGCGCCGGAAACGCGGGAGCGCCACCTCCGGCGTGATGGTATCGAAGACGACCTCCACCGCCTGGCCGAGCCCGACCGTCTCGGGGGGGGCATCGACAAGCGTGCTGATCATCCGCGGCCCCTCCGCGAGCTCGACGAGCACCACCGTGTACGGCACGTCGTCCTTGAACTCCGGCGACGGCGGCCGATACACGGTGCTGAAGCTGTAGATGGTCCCGCGGCCGCTCGCCGGCCGGTGCTCCAGGCCCGCGCCGAGGCACCGGCCGCAGAGCGCGCGCTGGTAGAACTGCACGTACCCGCAGTCCCGGCAGTGCTGGAGCAGCAGCTCGCCGCGCGCGAGCCCGGCCCAGTACGCGCGGGTGTCGTCGTCGATGCGCGGCAGCGGCTTCCCGGCGCTCATGCGCGGGGCTCCGTGCCGAGGATGATGGTCGCGTTCGTGGCGAAGCCGCCGCCCAGGCTGTGGCAGAGCGCGAGCTCCGCCCCCTCCACCTGACGACCGTCCGCCTCGCCCCGGAGCTGCCGCACCATCTCCACGATGTGGAAGAAGCCGCCCGGGAGACCGGGATGCGCGTACGAGAGCATCCCGCCGTGGGTGTTGATGGGGATCCGGCCCCCGAAGGTGATGTGCCCGGCCTCCACGAACGGCCCGCCCTCGCCCTTCCGGCAGAAGCCGAGGTCCTCCAGCATCATGATCACGGTGCCCGTGAAACAGTCGTAGATGCCCGCCACGTCGATGTCCCCGGGGCCCACCCCGGCCATGGCGTAGGCCTTGCCGCTGGAGATGCGGGCCCCGGTGGTCGTGATCGACTCGGCGCAGAAGATGTGCTCCTGCGTGTAGCTCTCCCCGGCGCCGAGGAGGTAGACCGGCTCCCTGCGCAGGTCGCGCGCCCGCTCGGCGGCGGTCAGCACGAGGGCGGCGCCCCCGTCGCTGATCAGCGCGCAGTCGAGCATGTGGTACGGCGTCGTGATGGGCTTGGACGCGATCACGTCGTCGACGGTGAGGGGCGCCGTCATGTGGGCGCCGGGCTTGCGCCGCGCGTGCTCCCGGGTGATCACCGCCACGCGCGCGAGCTGCTCGCGCGTCGTGCCGTACTCCGCCATGTGACGCTGGGCGGTCAGCGCGAAGGTGGTGGCCACCAGGAGCCCGAACGGCGCCTCGTACTGGGGGTCGCGGCTCTCGATCAGCGCCTTCACGGCGAGGTCCCGCGTCATGCCCGACAGCATGTTGTCGCCGCAGCAGACGACGACGGTCTCGGCGAGGCCGGCGTGGATGGCCGCCGCCGCCAGGCTGATGGAGGCCGCCGCCGACGCTCCGGAGACGTTCACCGTGTTCGAGAAGGTGGGCTGGATGCCGAGGTACTCGCTCACCGCCACGCTCATGCGGTGGAACGGCGCGACGAAGCTGGGACACGTGAGCAGGCCGTCGACCTGGCGCTTGTCGATGCCCGCATCCGCGAGCGCCAGGCGGGTGGCCTCGGCGTTGAACCAGAGCGCGCTGCGGCCCGGGACCTTGCCGACCGGGGTCTCCCCGACCCCCACGATGGCCACCTGCCCCGCGTAGCTGCCCACGGCTACGCTCCGTGCCCCGTGGCGATCACGCCGCGCCGGATCATGCGCCCCTCCTCGAGTCGCTCAGCCGCCATAGGACTTCGGGAGGCCGAGCACGTGCTCGGCGATGTAGTTGAGCGTCATCTCCTGGGAGACGGGAGCGGTGCGGAAGAGTCGCAGGTCCCGCCAGTACCGCTCGATGTGATACTCGGTCGTGTACCCGTAGCCGCCGTGAACCTGCATCGCCTGGTCCGCGGCGCGGAAGGCGGCGTCGGCGGCGACGTACTTGGCCATGTTGGTGTCGGCGCCGCACGGCAACCCGCGGTCGAACGCCCACGCGGCCCGGTAGTTCATGAGCCGCGCGAGCTCGAGCTGCGCCTTGTACTGCGCGAGCGGAAACGCCAGGCCCTGATGCGTTCCGATCGGCGCGCCGAAGACCTTCCGCTCGCGGGCATAGTCCACAGCCAGGCGCAGCACGAGGTCCCCCGTCCCCACGCACGTCGCCGTCGTCGCGATCCGTTCGGGATTCAGGGTGTCGAGCAGCATGCGCCAGCCCCGCCCCTCCTCGCCGACGAGCGCCGAGGCGGGAAGGCGGACCTGATCGAAGTGGATGAAGCTGGTGGAGGACATGTGGATGCCCAGCTTCTCGATCGGCCGGATGTCGATGCCGGGGCTCCGGGGATCGAGCAGGAAGAGGCTCAGTCCGCGGGTCCAGCTCCCGTCGCCTTCCGGCGAGGCCGTGCGCGCGACGAGCAGCATGCCCCCCGCCCGGTCGGCACCCGAGATGAACACCTTCTGGCCGTTGACCAGCCATCCGTCGCCGTCCCGCCGGGCGGTCGTGGTGAGGCGCGACGTGTTGGTCCCGGCGTCCGGCTCGGTGAGCGCCATGCAGAACTCCAGCGTGCCGTTGGCGAGGCCGGGCAGGTACCGGCGCTTCTGCTCCAGGCTCCCGTGCTTCACGATGGTGACGGCCCCGAAGACGGAGTTCAGGATGAAGAGGAAGCCGGCGGCGGCGCCCGCTCCTGACGCGGCCACCTCCTCGATGGCGAGGGCGAGCTCGAGCGTCCCCAGGCCACTGCCTCCGTACTCGGGCGGGATCACGATGCCGAGCCAGCCGCCATCCGCGAGGGCGCGCCAGAACTCCTCGGGAAAGCGGTGACGCGCGTCCACCTCGCGCCAGTAGTCGAGGTCGAACGCGCGCGCGACCTGGCGCACGCCCTGCTGAACCGCCCGCTGCGCCTCGTCGAGCTCGAAATCCACCGTCAGCGGCCCTCGAAGCGCGGGGCCCGCTTCTCCTCGAACGCGCGGACCCCCTCGAGCATATCCTGGGTGTGGTCGAGCGGGCGGCGCAGCGCGCGGGCCAGCTCCAGCGACGAGGCGAGGTCGGCCTCGTAGCACGCGTTGACCAGACGCTTGAGCGCCTGGACGGCGAGGGGACCGTTGGCGGCGATCTCTCCGGCCAGCCCCCGCGCCTCGGCCATCAGCCGGTCGTGGGGGACCACGACGTCCACGAGCCCGAGGGCGCCGGCGTCCCGCGCGGGGAAGCGTCGCCCGCTGAACAGCGCGAGCTTGGCGATGCCCTTGCCCACGAGGCGTGTGAGACGCACGGGGCCGCCGGCACCGGGAAAGACACCGATCCGCACCTCGGTAAGCCCGACCTCGGCCCGGTCCGACGCGAGCCGGATGTCGCAGGCGACGGCCAGCTCCATCCCGCCCCCGAGCGCGTAGCCGTTGATGGCGGCGATGACGGGCACCGGGAAGGTCTCGATTTCGTCGAAGCAGCGCCCCAGGCGGAGGGCATGGCTCCAGCGCTCGTCGAGGCTCATGGCCCCGCGCTCCTTGATGTCGCCGCCGACCGAGAACGCGCGATCGCCGGCGCCGGTGACGACCACCGAGCGGATGCCGGGCGTCGCCCTCAGTTCGGCGAGCGCCCGCTCGAGATCGTCGGCAAAGCGCCGGCCCATGGCGTTCATGGCGGCGGGCCGGTTCAGCGTGAGGGTGGCGACGGCGCCGTCGACAGCGAGGACGACCTCGCGCTCACTCGTCACCGGGGTCATCCGGGGATGACCCCGTTCCACCGCCGCACCGGGCGGCGGGGCTTTGCCGCATACGCGTCGAAGCGCCGTCTCAGCTCCTCGCGCAGGTCGCGGCCCGGCACCACCGCGTCGATCAAGAACTCGGAGGCGATCCGGTAGATATCGATCCGCTCGTTGTACTCTGTGCGGCGCTCGCGGATGAACGCCTCGCGCTCCGGGCCGTCGAGCGACTGGATCGTGTTGAGATGAATCGCGTTGATCGCCGCCTCCGGACCCATGATCGCCAGCTTGGCCGTGGCCAGGGCGATGCACGCGTCGGGCAGGAAGGAGCCGCCCGACATCGCCATGTAGCCGGCGCCGTAGGCCTTGCGCACGATGACCGAGATCTTCGGCACCGTGGCCTCGGCCACGGCGAAGAGGAGCTTCGCGCCGTGGCGGATGATCCCCTGCCGCTCGACCTGGCTGCCGATCATGAAGCCCGGCACGTCGGCCAGGAACAGCAGCGGGATGTTGAACGCGTTGCAGAGCCAGACGAACCTCGCGCCCTTGTCGGACGAGTCACTGAAGAGCACGCCGCCCTTGACCTTCGGCTGGTTGGCGACCACGCCGACGACCCGGCCGTCGAGCCGGGCGAGCCCGGTGATGAGCTCGGGGGCGAAGAGCCGCTTCGTCTCGAAGAAGCTGCCCTCATCCACCAGCCGGTCGATCACCTGGTACATGTCGAAGACCCGGTTCTGCTCGGCCGGGACGATCTCGTCGATGGGGCGGCCCGCGGCCGGCGCGGCCGGCGCCGCGGCGGGCGGGGCCTCGCGCCAGCTCCGCGGCATGTACGTGAGATACCGGGTGACCAGCTGGAGGGCCTCCTCCTCGCTGGCCGCCAGCACGTCGCCGAGACCACTCACGCTGCAGTGCATGCGCGCGCCGCCCATCTCCTCCATGGTCACCTTCTCGCCCGTCGCCATCTCCGACATGCGCGGCGAGCCGAGGTAGGCGGAGGCATGCCCGTCGACCATGATGACCAGGTCGCAGAACGCCGGGATGTAGGCCGAGCCGGCGGGCGAGGGCCCCAGCAGGACGCAGATCTGCGGCACGACGCCCGACATCTGGATCTGGTTGTGGAAGATGCGCCCGGCGTGGTTCCGTGCCACGAAGATGTCGAACTGCTCGTCCAGGCGGCCGCCCGCGGAATCGACGAGGTACAGCATCGGGAGCTCGGCGTCCCTGGCGATCTCCTGGATACGCTGGATCTTCTGGATCGTCGTGCGGCCCCACGTGCCGGCCTTCACCGTCATGTCGTTCGCCATGACGCACACCGGCCGGCCGCCGATCTTGCCGGTGACCGTGACCACCGCGTCCGCGGGAAGTCCGTCGTCGGCGCAGCGAGCGAGCGCGCCCTCCTCGACCATCGAATCGGGGTCGAGCAGGCGGTCGAGCCGCTCCCGGACGAAGAGCTTGTCCTCGGCCCGCAGCTTGGCGTGGTACTCCGGACGCCCGCCCTGCCGCACGGCCTCGAGTCGCCGAACCAGTTCCTCGTCAAGGGACATGCAACGCTCCTCCAGTCTCAGAGCCTGCTTCTCGCATCAAGCCCTCCGGGCAAACGGGCACGTTAACCCGACTACGCCCTGCCGGTGACCGGCATTATGACCCAAATCACAAGCCGCCGTCCCCCGGCGCCGTGAGGGCACGGATGTACGTGGCGGGCGCGCCATCGCGGCGCTTGTAGATGTGCAGCGTGCACGACCCGTCGGGACGCGACGGCCGCTCGAAGACCCAGTGGGGTCGGCCGAACCATCGCAGCGGCGCGACGCCGTTCCAGATCGGGCAGTGACTGCAGTACACGGGCAGGCGAGGCTCACCCGCCGTGAGCGGGCCGGGCCCCTCCACGTATGGCAGCGCCTCCGGCCCCGCGTAGGCGCCGCGGAGAACGAGCGCGCCTCCGCTCCCGCAGCGCGACTGCTCGATGGTGAACTTCTCCGCGTCCTCCGTGACCTGGAGTCGTCCCATGTGCTGCTTCAAGAGGTACGCGCTCGTCCAGGCGAACTCTTCGGGGGACATTTGTTCCCACCGCTCGAACCCTCGGCGCTGTCCCTCCGCCATCGCGACGTGGAGATCCAGCAGCGCGGTCGGTCCCGAGCGGCGCAGCACCCAGCCGAAGCTCTCGGCCATGAAGCGGATCAGGCGATCGTGCCGGGGGACGTAGTGGCCCCCCTCCTTCAGGTCGAGGCAGGCATGGGCCCGTCCCACGTCGCCCGTCTCGATGGCCAGGACGACCTCATCCGCGAGACGCGCCTGCTCCTGGTCGAATCGCTCCTCGCCTGCCTCCAGGCAGCGCGCGGCGCGCCTCAGCTCCTCGTCGAGCCCGTCTGTAGGATAAGCCGCCGCCGGCTCATCGCTGTCCGTCGGGGCCATCAGCCGTGCCATGTCGAGCCGGAACCGGCGTGCGAGCTCGGCAACCTCCGCCGAGGCGGTGTCGGCCAGGAGGCGCAGCAGGACACGGACGGTGATGCCGAGGCCGCGATACATGAACGCGTACTCCTTGGCGAGGCTCCGCGCCTGGCCGTCGCCCTCGAGCGCCAGCCTGCGGGCGGCGTGGAGATCGCCCGCATCGAGCGCCGCGCGGATGGCATCGCTCAGCCGCCGCCCCCACTCGTGAATCGGCGCCGTCGTCATCTCTTCACCCCCCCAGCCGCGGCGGCGGGCATTGCTAAACCGGCACCGCCTCCGCCCGTCGCCGGACCAGCGTCACGTGTTTGGAGTTGCCCCGGTTTGGTGGAGAGTGAACGGCTTTCGGGATGCTCACTGTACCACCCCTGAGGGGGACAGTGGAGGTGACCGGTTTCGTGGACACTGTTCCCCTATGGGGGGAGGACCGCCGTTCCCGAAGTTTAGGCTCTTCAGAGCTTCAGCGAGTGACGGCTCGACCTCCCCCCCCCTTGACCCGCATGTCATTCTTGACGGACTTCACGCCCGCGATCGCGCCGGCGACTTGGACCGCCTTGTCGATGTCCGCCTGAGATCTGACGAGGCCGCTCAACTGGACCATGCCCTTGAACGTTTGGACATTGCAGGGCTCCTGACATGCCGCGCGAAACCTGAGGTTTTCGCTTGACTTGATTGGGTGTATGCGGCATAATAGTGGCAACATGTGGAGGTTGCCATGGCCCTGACCGCCCGCCTGCCGCTCGTCCCGCCCGGTGCGCACGAGGTGACGGATTCGCTGGCCATCTTCCGTGACGGCGAGCGCGTCGTCTTCTTCA
>JAUSJX010000057.1 GCA_030647435.1 Candidatus Rokuibacteriota bacterium | reverse complement strand
CCTTGCGCGGCTCGTTGCCCGGGGCGAACAGGAGCGAGCGAAGTGGCAGCGACGTGTCGGCGGCGCTCATCGGGACCACCCGACCGGTTCCAGGACGGCCAGGGTCAGGAAGCGGTCCATCATGGCGTTGACCTGCTCGGGCGCTTCGAGTTGATGGAAGTGGCCAGCGCCGACAGTTTGCCCGGTAACGGCGTGCGGGCAGAGCCGGCGCGGGCGGGCATGTCCGGGTGGCGCCCGGCTGGCTCGAGCGCAACGACCCCACCCGCGTCTCGCACGAGCGCGCTCACGCCGGGACGCCGAACGGCCGCGCGCCCAGCGCCGCCGCACCCTCGAGATCGCGCAGCAGGCAGGCGATCTGCAGCATCGCCTCCGTGATGCCGCGCTGGAAGCGCGCGAGCGTCGCCTCGATGGCCTCGACGTCGCGGGCCGGGAGCGTGGCGGCGACTGTTGCGCGGTCGAGGGCGAAGGGGAACGGTAGCCCGTGGCAGAGGGAGGTCGCCTCGGCAATCAACACCGGGACGGCCTGGGCCCGCAGGCGCGCGCCGCGCGCGGGGTCCGCCAGCGAGCGCCACGCCGCGGCGAGGTAGTCGGGCCAGCGGGCCAACGTGCGGTAGATGCTCGGCACGGCCGCCCCGCCCATGACCGCGGCGGCCTCGGCGAAGATCTCGCGCACGCGGGGATCGTCGGCGCCCTGGGGCAGCACCGGAATCGGTGGCATCCCGTCGGGAACTCCGGCTGAAATCGGCTGCCAGTCGCCGGCGCGCGGGTCACCGGTGATGGGCCGGCCCTGCCACGCCTCGAAGAGCGCAGTCACCGTGAGGAGGTTCTTCGGGTTCACCGCGACGAAGGTTTTCAGGACGCCACCGATCTCACGCCGCACGGCCGGCGCCAGCGCCACCGTGGCACCGCGATCGGGCGGCACCAGGGCCTCGATCCGGGCCACGCAGGCCCGGTGGATCGCGTCAGCCGCTCGCTCGGTATCGCGTGTGGCGAGGTTCGGCCGGAGCCTCGTCCAGGCCGTTTCGAAGTAGGCCGGGTAAGCGGCGAGAATCCTGTAGACGGTCGGCACGAACGACGACCGCAGGGTGGCCCTGAGATCGTAATACAGCGCGGCGGCCGCGCCGGTTGCCTGCGCCTCCTCGATCTGCCGCTGGAGCGTCATCGGGTCCGTGAGGTCATCCCCTCGCACGGTCATCAGCGATCGTCATCCCCCGAGCTCGCGTCCGAAGTCCGCGAGGATCTCGTCGGTATCCCGGACCAGGCCGTAGATGCGCACGAAGCTGCGCATGGTGGCGTCGTGGGAGGCCTGATCGAAGGTGGCGCAGGCGTCGTCCACCAGGACGACCTTGTAGCCGCGGTCGGCGGCGTCGCGCGCCGTGGTCTCGACGCAGAAGTTCGTCGCGATGCCGGTCACGACCAGGCCCTCGATCCCCATGTTGCGGAGAAAGTGGTCGATGGCGGTCGAGTTGAAGGCGCCCGAGGTGTTCTTGTAGAGCACGAGCTCGGTGGGACTCGGCTTCAGCTCGTCGATGATCTGTCGCTCCCAGGCCGCCTTCGAGTAGTACGGGAATCGAGTACGCGGCTCGCCCTCCACCGTGCCGTCGTGCGGGTCGATCCGTCGCCACCGCGGCAAGTCGCTCCCGTCGGGCAGCTCGGGCCCGACCGAGGTGAACACCACCGGCAGCCCGTGGCTGCGGAAGAGTTCGAGGAGCCGGACGTTGTTCGGCACCACCATCTCCCGCACCCGGGGGTAATAGTAGGCGGCGACCTCCGGGAGGTCCTCGCCGATGATCTTGCCCAGCCCGACCTCGGGTCCCCGGAGGTAGTTCTGCATGTCCACGATCAGGAGCGCCGTGCGCCGCGGGTCGATCTCGAACCTCTGCAGCGGACGCGGGAACCGCTCCACCCCAACGATCCAGCGCTTGTCGGTCTTCACGGTCGACTCTCCTTGGCCGGGGCCCGGCGGCCGGCGCTTCGTGTCATCTGATAGCCGAGGTACAGGCGCTTGACCTCGTCGTCGTCCAGGAGGTCCTTGCCTGTCCCTTCGATCCGGTTCTCTCCGACGTCCAGCACGTACCCCCGGTCCGCGATCTCGAGTGCCCGACGGGCATTTTGCTCGACCATCACGATGGACATGCCCTGCTGCCGGTTCAGCTCCTGGATCTTCTCGAAGACGAGGCTCACGTAGCGCGGCGATAACCCCAGCGACGGCTCGTCGAGGAGTAGGAGGCGCGGACGCAGCATCAACGCCCGCGCGATGGCCAGCATCTGCTGCTCGCCGCCGCTCATGCTCCCGGCGCGCTGCGTCTTGCGCTCGCCGAGCCGGGGGAAGAGCGTGAAGAGCCATTCGACCGCCTGTGCCCGACGCCGCGCGTCGCGCTCGAGGTAGCCCCCCATGTCGAGGTTCTCGCGGACCGTCATCTGGGGGAAGACGATGCGCCCCTGGAGGACGTAGCCCAGGCCACGGCCGACGATCAGGTCCGTCCGGAGACCGGTGATGCCCTGGCCGTCGAACGTCACGTGACCGCGGGAGGGACGGAGGTAGCCCATGATCGTCTTGAGCACCGTCGACTTCCCGGCGCCGTTGGGCCCGATGATGGCGATCACCTCGCCCGGCGCCACTCGGAGCGAGACGCCGTGGAGGATCTCGATCTTGCCGTAGCCCGCGGCGATGTCCCCGATGTCGAGAATCGCGTGGTCTCCCGTCCGCTCAGCGACCAAAGTAGGCTTCGATGACCCGCGGGTCCTCCCGGACGACCTCGGGCGGCCCCTCGAGGAGCAGGCGGCCCTGATCCATCACGCACACCCACTCACACAGGTTCATCACGACGTTCATATCGTGCTCGACAATGACGATCGTCTTGCCCTGCTCGCGCAGCGCCTGGATGTGGTCGAGCAGCCGTTCAAGGAGGACGCGGTTCACCCCTGCCGCCGGCTCGTCGAGGAGCAGCAGCCCCGGATCACTCATCAGCATCCGCGCGAACTCCAGGAGCTTTTGCTGTCCGAACGAGAGATTGCCGGCGCGCTCGCCCCGGAGCTGCGTCAGGTTCACGAACGCCAGCAGCTCGAACGCACGCGCCCGGCTCTGGCCCCAGCTCCCACCGCGGGCGGCGGCCATCATGTTGTCGAGCGAGGTCAGCTCGGGAAACACCTGGATGAGCTGGAACGTCCGGCCGACGCCCAGGCGGGCGATCTCGTGGGGCCGACGGCGGTCGAGTCGCTCGCCCCTGAAGACGATCCGCCCGGCGTCAGGCGTGTCGAGGCCGCAGATCAGGTTGAAGAGGGTCGTCTTGCCCGAGCCGTTTGGCCCGATCAGCCCGGTGATGTTCCCCTTGGCGACCTTCAGCGAGCAGCCGTCGAGGGCGGAGACGCCGCCGAAGCGCTTGACGAGATCCGTCACGGTCAGGAGGCTCTCGCTCACCGCACCACGCCCTTGGCGATCCAGCCCCGGTCCTCGAGCAACCCAAGCAGTCCCTTGGGCATCAGCAGGACGGTGAGGACGAGCACCAGGCCGAAAATGAAGAGGTGCAGGTAGGGGAAGCGCGCCCACACCTGCTCTTGGAACAGGAAGAGGAGGCAGGTGCCCAGGATCGGCCCGCTCACCGTGCCCCGGCCGCCGAAGAGCGCGAACACGGCCATCTGTACGGTGATGAGCACCGCGAAGATCGAAGCGGGCTCGATGAAGCCGAGGAACCGCGCGTGAAGGGCCCCGGCCATCCCGGGCGCCGCCGCGCTCAGCATGAACGCCCAGAGCTTGCACGCCGTCGTGTTGATCCCGAGCATGCCCGCCGCCACCTCCCCCTCGCGGATGGCGAGGAGCGAGAGCCCGAAGCGCGACCGGGCGACGGCCCACGAGAGCCCGATGGCGAGCGCGGCGACCAAGGCCATCCCGTAGTACGAGGAGACCAGCTCCTTGACCGGGGTGAGCAGGATGCCATTGCCGCCTCCGGTGACGTCGTCCCAGCCGAGCACCGCGATGCGCAGCGCCTCGCCGAGGCCCAAGGTGGCGATGGCGAAGTAGTGGCCGTGCAGACGGAGACAGGTGAGACCGATGGCGGCGGCGAGCGCGGTCGCCAGAACCCCGCCGGCCAGCACGGCCAGCGGCCACGCGACGGCCGCCCGCGTCACCAGAAGCGCGTAGGTGTAGGCGCCGAGGCCGAAAAAGGCCACGTGCCCGAACGACATGTAGCCGGTGAAGCCCGAGATGATGTTCCAGCTCGACGCGAGCGCCACGAACGTGAACATCTGGATCAGAACGTTCTGCGTGTACGCGGTGCCGAAGGTCGGCAGCGCGAGGAGGAACAGGATCGCGAACGCGCCACCGGCAGTCATGAGCGCGCGGGCATCTCGGCGCTCCAGTCGGGGAACGGCGTCGCTACTCGCGCGAGTCACCGAACAGCCCTTGTGGACGGAGGAGCAGGATCAGCACGAGCAGGACGTACGCGACGCCGTCGCCAACCTTCGAGGAGAGGAAGAGCTGGGAGAGGCCCTCGGCCAGCCCGAGGATCAGCCCTCCGGCCAGCGCCCCGACGTAGCTGCCCATGCCGCCGAGGATCACGACCGCGAAAGACTTGAACGTGTAGACCTGCCCGGCCTCGGGATAGAACGAGAACATGAAGCTGACGAGGGTGCCCGCCGCGCCTGCCAGCGCCGCGCCAAGGCCGAAGGTGAGGGTGTAGACGCGCCCGACGTTGATGCCGCAGGCGGCGGCGACTTCGCGGCTTTGGGCGGTGGCCCGGATTGCCTTCCCCAGCCGGCCCCACTTCAGGAACGCGAAGAAGGCGGCGGCGATGAGGAGCGCCATGACGACGCCGACCACCCGCGCCCGCGAGAAGGCGAGGCTGCCCACCCGCAGCGAGCCCTCGAGATAGGGGATCGAGCGGTACTCCCCGGTCCACACGTAGAGGGCGACGTTCACGATCATGATCGACAACCCGAACGCGACCAGGAGCGACGAGAGCTGGGGCGCGCCGATGACCCGCTTGATGACCACGCGCTGGAGGACCATGCCGAAGGCGAACAGGATCGGGATGGAGAGCACGAGCGACACCAGCGGCGAGAGGCCGGCGAGGGCGAACGCCCAGTAGGTCACGTAGGCGCCGATGATCACGAATTCGCCGTGAGCAATGTTGATTACCCGCATGACGCCGAAGATCAGCGTGAGCCCCATGGCGAGCAGCGCATACACGCCCCCGGCCAGGAGTCCGCTCACCACGACCTGCGCGACGTACTCCCAGCTCAGCATCGGGTGGCGACCGCCGCGGGCTCGGCCACGCCGTTCCGGACCCGCGCGAGGTAAGCGAGCGTTTCCGCGACGCCGACCACGTCGCAGTACTTGGCGTCGAGGTCAAACAGGCTCTGGCGGTGCGCGGCCGCGGAGCGATCGCCCACCGCCTCCCGTACGACCATGGCCCTGAACCCACTCTGCAACCCGTCGACGGCGGTGGCCCGCACGCAGCCGCTCGTCGAGCAGCCGACGAGGATGAGCGTGTCGACTTGGCGGCAGTTCAGCTGGCTGGCCAGGTCCGTGCCGAAGAACGAGGAACTGTGCTTTTTGACCAGCACCACGTCCTCTGGCCCGCGCTCGAGGCGAGGATCGAGCGCCACCGCCGGGCTGCCCGCCCGCAGCATCCGGAGGCCCTCCGCCTTGAGCGGCCAGAGCCCCGCATCCCGCTCGCCGGGCTCGTCGTAGGCCACCACGGTGTAGATGATCGGGGCGCCGGCGGCCCGGGCGACGGTGACTAGGTGAACCGTCTCCGCGACCTCCCGATCGAGAGCGGCCCCCAACGGGGAGCGAGGATCGGTGAACGCCCGCATGAAGTCGATCACCAGCACCGCCGGGCGGTGCCCGAAGCCGAGCCGCCGGTTGAACCCGCGGGCGAGGAAGAAGGCTCCCTCGCCCTCGGCTCCGTCGATCACTTCCGCTCCCGCCAAGCCGGCGTCGGGAAGCGCGGCTTCGCCGTCGCCTGGGCCTCGGGCCACACGACCTGCTTCTCGCCGTTCTGCCACTGGACGACGACCATCTTGTGCGCGACCTGGACGCCGCGCTCGTCAACGGCGTACGGTCCCCACGGCGTGTCGAACTTCGACGTGCGGAGGGCCTCGCGTATCTTGTCCTTGTCGAGCGAGCCGACCTTCTCGATCGCCCTCTGGAAAATGGTCGCGCCTTTGGCGCCCATCATGTGGTGGTAATCGGGCTGATGACCGAACTGCATGGTGAAGCTCTCGACGAACTCCCTGTGGCCGGGGGGCCCTGACTGCTTCGGCTCCCACTGCGAGGCGCCGTACACGAACTCGGCCGTCTTGCCGAGGTTCTTGTAGAACTCGGGGATGGCCGGTCCCACGCTCGAGGCGTACACCTTCACGTCGACGTCGAGATCCTTCATCTGCTTGGTGATGTTGACCGCGTCGGGGAAGTTCGTGCAGCCGATCAGGATGTCGGGCCTGGCCGCCTTGATCTTGCTGAGGGGCGCGCTGAAGTCCGTCACCTTCGACGGGTACTCCTCGCGCACCACGACCTTCATGCCCAGCTCTTTGGCGATCTTCTCCGTCTGGTCGGCCATGTCCTTGAAGACCGTGAGGTTCTCGTTGAGGATCGCGACCGTCTGGAGCCCCTGCTTCTTCCCGAGCTCAAGCGGCCCCCGCACGTACTCGCTGACAGGGCTGACGGCCATGAAGACGTTCTTGTAGCCCTGGCTGAAGATGGTGAGCGACGCCGAGCCCGAGGCGACCATCGGTATCCCGTGCTTTTCCACGATGGGCGCCACGGCGAAGGTGACGGCGCTGTGATACGGCCCGAGGACCAGGTCGACCTTGTCCTCGGTGATCAACCGCTCGTAGAGCTTGGCGCCGGTCGCGGGCGTACTCTGGTCGTCGTAGAACTTGATCTCCACCGGCCGCCCGAGGAGGCCACCCTTCTTGTTCACCTGGTCCTGCCACCACTGGTAGCCCTCCTTCATCCGGATCCCTTCCAGGCCGAGGTGCCCGGTGACGGCGATCGACGCGCCGATGACGATCGGCTTCCTGTCCTGGGCTCGCGCGGCGCCTGTCAGCCCGGAACCGCCCGTGAGCGCGAGGACTCCCACCATCACGAGCACACCAAGACGGAGCAGCGGCCGAAAAGCCTTCATCGTCGTCTCCTGATCAGGATCTCTCCTGCTGTCGGGGTGGACTTGCCTTACTCGACCGCGCCGATCGTCTCGGCGCGGATCTGCCGCAGATGCTCCTTCATCGCGACCTCGGCCCGGTCGGCATCGCCGGCCTCCAGGGCGTCGAGGACCCTCAGATGCTCTTCACAGATGAGACGGGCTCGCCGGAGCGCCGTCTCGCCCGAGCTGTGAAGATAGATCTGTCGCGTGCCCTCGATGCGTCCCCGGACGGCCTCCAGCATCCGCGCCAGCGTTCGGTTGCCGGAGGCTTCGACGATCGCGGCGTGGAATTGCACCCCCTCCTTGTCCAGCGCCTGGAGGGCTGACCCCTCAAGGGTGTCGAGCGTCTCCTGCCACTGCGCACGGAGCCCATCCAGCGTGGCGCGGTTGATGTGCGTGGCGGCCAGGCGGGCGCCCAGCCCTTCCAGCGCCTCGCGGACGAGCAGGATCTCGCGGACCTCGGGCAGCGTGAGGATCCGCACCAGCGCGCCGCGGCGCGGGAGGATCGTCGCCAGCCCCTCTTCCTGCAGCCGCTGCAGCGCCTCGCGGACCGGCGTCCGACTGATGCCCAGAAGGCTGGCCAGCTCCGCTTCGGACAGGGTGCTTCCGGGCGGGAACTCTCCAGACAGGATCTTCGCCCGGATGGTGTCATAGGCGAGGTGCCGTCTCAGTGGCCCTGAGGTACCAGTTGACATGCCAGTCGTATACTGTAAGCATATCAGTTTGTCAAGATGGCGCAGCCGCTTTGAGTCAGTCAAACTTCCGCGCTCTTCGAATGGGGGCTCCAATGGCAAACCTTCAAGAATCCGAGGTGCAGGCAATGGCGGCGACCCTCGGGCTCCCGATGAGTCGAGAAGATCTGGCCGAGGTGACGCATCGACTGAACGCGTTCATTGAGGCACTGCTGCCGCTAAGCGAACTCGCCGCCGACGCGCCCGAGCCGGTTCCCGCGCCCGTCGACCCGGACCGCGCATCATGAGCCGCCCCGGCGACGAGCTCGCGTTGCTCAGCGCGACCGACCTGGCGGCCCTCGTTCGCCGGAAGGAGGTTTCACCGGTCGAACTGGTGGATTGCTATCTCGATCGGATCGACCGCCTCGACGGACGGCTCCGCGCGTTCATCACGGTGTGTCCGGCCGAGGCCCGTGAGGCGGCCCGACGAGCCGAGCGCGCCTTGGCCGCCGGTGACCCGGCCCCGCTCCTCGGAGTTCCATTCGCGGTGAAGGATCAGTTCGACACCAAGGGCATCCGTACCACGCTCGGATCGCGCATCCTCGAGGCCTTCGTGCCCGACGCGGATGCCACGGTCGTCGCACGGCTTACCGCAGCGGGCGCAATCCTTCTCGGCAAGCTGAACCTCTCCGAGTTCGCGCTGGGTGGCACCGTCAACTTTCCCTTCGGTCAGCCGCGGAACCCGTGGAACCTGGCGCATCACCCCGGCGGCTCATCCGGTGGGTCGGGCGTCGCGACGGCCGCCGCGCTCGCGGCCTTCACACTGGGCGAGGACACCGGAGGCTCGATCCGGATCCCCGCCGCCTGGTGCGGCACGGTTGGCCTGCGGCCGACATGGGGATTGGTCTCTCGCCACGGAACGTTCCCAGCGAGCTGGTCCATGGACACCGCCGGCCCCCTTACCCGCACCGTCGCTGACGCCGGGCTCGTGCTGAAGGTGATCGCGGGGCACGACACGAGGGAGCCGCTGACGACGCGGCGGCCGGTTCCGGACTACCCGGCAGCCCTGACCGGGGACATTCGAGGCCTCCGTGTCGGGGTCGTCCGCGAGCTGACCGAGGGTGGTGGAACCGAGCCGGAGGTGAGGGCTGCCGTCCTCGAGGCGGCCACGCTGCTTGGAAAGCTCGGGGCGCTCATCGAGGACGTCTCGCTGCCACTCCTCGCCCTCGCCGGCGCCACGTTCATGGCGGTGTGCGACTCCGAGGCGACCGCGCGCCAACTCGAGTGGCTCAAGACGCGACCGAGCGACTACGACCAGGGGACGCGCCGGCGGCTGCTCACCGCCAGCTTGCTGCCGACAGCGCTCTATCACCAAGCCAACCGCGCCCGCGCGCTGATCCGCCAGCGGGTGCTCGACGCCCTCGCCACTCACGACCTGCTGCTCTGCCCGACCATGCACGCGCCGTCCCCGCTCATCGAGAGGGAGCAGGACCCCGTCACCAGCAAGGACGTGGCGGCTCGCCGGTTTTTCGGCCATCGCTCCCACACGACTCCGGCGTCGCTGGCCGGCGCGCCGGCGATCTCGGTGCCGTGCGGCTTCTCGAAGGCGGGGCTCCCCATCGGGCTTCAGCTCGTGGGACGACCGTACGACGAGGCACGCGTGCTCCAGGCCGCACACGCCTACGAGCAGGCCACGGACTGGCACCGGCGCCGGCCCAACCCTCCAGTCGGCTCGTGAGGCTCGTCGGGCTCTCGATGCCAGTTGCCCGCCGTCCGTGATCCCTGAGCACGCGTTTGGACAGCCACACTTGTCGGACGAGCCAGCACGGAGTCGCGGAATGCCCGTCGTCATGACGCGCAGATCTGTCCATGGCCCCATCGACGCCAGCCGGCTCGCCTGTCTGAGAGCCCTCGAGCGCAAGGTCTTGTCGCTCTCGACGTGGATGATTCACCACGCCAACCACATCCGCCCGAACCGCGACGGCCTGAAGGTCGGTGGCCATCAGGCCGCCCGCGCGTCCACGATGAGCTTGGCCCGCGCGTAAAAGATCTCCGTCCCCTCGAGGGACCAGCGGATGGCCGGGAGCTCCAGGTCGCGCGTGTAGTCGCCGCTGCCGAACGCGATGGTGATGACCCGGGGGCTCGCC
>JAUSJX010000056.1 GCA_030647435.1 Candidatus Rokuibacteriota bacterium | reverse complement strand
ACCTTCGAGGCCTACGGCTACCGGGAGATCAGGCTGCCGCTGTTCGAGCGCACCGAGCTCTTCGCCCGCGGGATCGGCGACGAGACCGACATCGTCAAGAAGGAGATGTACACCTTCGACGACCGCGGCGGCGACTCGCTGACGCTCCGGCCCGAGGCGACCGCGGGGCTTCTGCGCGCCTACATCGAGCACGGCTTCCAGGTCGAGCCCAAGCCCGTACGCCTCTACACGGCCGGCCCCATGTTCCGCTACGAGCGGCCGCAGGCGGGGCGCTACCGGCAGTTCCACCAGGCCAACGTCGAGGCGCTCGGCGAGGTCAACCCGGCGGTGGACGCCGAGGTCATCTGCATGCTGATGGACTTCTTCCTCGCGCTGGGCTTAGGCTCCCGCTTGGCGCTGCACGTCAACTCCATCGGCGACGCCGGGGATCGCGAGGCGTATATCGCCCGGCTCGTGGACTACCTCCGGCCCCACGCCGCGGCGCTCTGCGGGGAATGCCAGGCCCGGCTCGGACGCAACCCGCTCCGCGTGCTGGACTGCAAGGTGCCCGACTGCCAGCCCGTCGTCGAGAAGGCGCCGTCCATCCTCGACTCGCTCTCGCCCGAGGCCGCGAAGCACTTCGAGAGCGTGCGCGGCTACCTCGACGTCATGGGGCAGGTCTATACGGTCACGCCGCGCCTCGTGCGCGGCCTCGACTACTACGTGCGCACCACGTTCGAGGTGAAGACCGCGGACCTCGGCGCCCAGGACGCGGTCGCGGGCGGCGGGCGCTACGACGGCCTGATCGAGCGCCTGGGCGGCCCCGCCGACCCCGGCATCGGCTTCGCCATAGGCCTCGAGCGGGTGGTCCTTCTCCTGGGCGACGCGGAGGCGGTCTCGCGCCCGTTCGTACTCCTGGTGCCGCTGGGAGACTTGGCGCTCCAGCGCCTGATGCCCGTCGCGCGCGCGGTCCGCCAGGGCGGGGTGGCCGCCGAGCTGGGCTATGGCGCCCGCAAGCTGCCGCGCGAGCTCGAGCGGGCCAACAAGCTCGGCGTCGCCTACGCGGTGATCGCGGGGGAGAACGAGCTGGCGGCCGGGGAGGCGGTGCTGCGCGAGATGAAGACGGGAGAGCAGAGGCGCGTGCCGATCGCCGCGCTGGCCGCCGAGCTCTGCGCCCTCGCCGGCAAGGGCGTCTCCCCCAAGGGCCCCTCCCAATGACCGAGACGCGCGGCGAGCCCCGAGTCGAGCCCAAAGTCGAACCCCAGGTCGAACCCATGTCCGGCTGGAAGCGGACGCATTCCTGCGGCGCGCTCCGCGCCGGGGACGCCGGCAAGACCGTCACGCTGATGGGCTGGGTCTTCAGGCGGCGCGACCACGGCGGGCTCATCTTCGTGGACATCCGAGACCGCGAGGGCATCATCCAGTGCGTCTTCAACCCCGGCGACGGGGCGGCGGCGCACGCCAAGGTCCAGGGCGTCCGCGGTGAGTTCGTCCTGGCGGTGCGCGGCACGGTCGCCCCGCGCCCGGCGGGAACCGAGAACGCGAAGATCCCGACCGGCGCCGTCGAGGTGCTTGCTCGCGAGCTCAAGGTCCTCAATGACTGCCGCCCGCTGCCCTTTCAGATCGACTCCGAGGGCGATGCTGAGGTGGACGAGACGCTCCGCCTCAAGTACCGCTACCTCGACATGCGCCGCGCGCCCGTCCTCAAGGCGTTCCAGATGCGCGACCTGCTCTGCCGGGCCGTGCGCGACTACCTCCACGAGCACGGCTTCCTCGAGGTGGAGACGCCCTTCCTGACCCGTTCGACGCCTGAGGGCGCGCGCGACTTCCTCGTGCCGAGCCGGCTCCAGCCCGGCAGCTTCTACGCGCTGCCGCAGTCGCCCCAGCTCTTCAAGCAGCTCCTGATGGTGGCGGGCTTCGAGCGCTATTTCCAGATCGTCCGCTGTTTCAGGGACGAGGACCTGCGAAAAGACCGCCAGCCGGAGTTCACCCAGATCGACATCGAGACCTCCTTCCTCGACCGCGACGACTTTCTGCCCATCGTCGAGGGCCTGGTCGCCGCGATCTGGCGCCGGGTGAAGGGGGTGGAGCTCGCGCTGCCGTTCCCGCGGCTGGCCTACGACGAGGCCATGGCGCGATTCGGCTCCGACAAACCCGACCTGCGCTTCGGCCTCGAGCTCCAGGACGTGTCGGCGCTCTTTGTGGGCGGCGAGTTCCAGGCCTTCGCCCAGGTCGTGGCGGGCGGCGGCGCCGTCAAGGCGCTCCGCATCCCCGGAGCCGGCTCTATGTCCCGCAAGGAGCTTGACGACCTCACGGCCGAGGTCAAGCAGGCCGGGGCCAAGGGGCTGGTCTGGATCAAGGTGACGGCGGAGGGTCTCAACTCGCCGGTCGCCAGGTTCCTCTCCGCCGTCCAGGAGCGGCTGCTGAGCCTGACCGGCGCGGCGGCCGGCGACCTCGTGCTGCTGGTGGGCGACGCCCCGGCGGTTGCCGCGACGGTCCTCGGTCGCCTGCGCGTGGACCTGGCCAGGCGGTTCAAGCTCATCCCGGAGGATCGCGACGTGTTCGCCTGGGTCATAGACTTCCCGCTCGTGGAATGGAACGCGGACGAGAAGCGCTGGGACGCCGTCCACCATCCGTTCACGGCGCCGCGCGATGAGGACCTGCCGCTGCTCGAGTCCGACCCGGGCAAGGCGCGGGCGAAGGCGTATGACCTCGTGCTCAACGGCCAGGAGGCCGCCGGCGGCTCCATCCGCATACACCAGCAGTCGGTTCAGGAGCGCCTCTTCGGCCTGATCGGCATCTCCAAGGAGGAGGCGCGGGCGCGCTTCGGCTTCCTGCTGGAGGCCCTCGAGTTCGGCGCGCCGCCCATGGGAGGCATCGCCTTCGGACTCGACCGGCTGGCGGCGAGTCTGGCGGGGCAGGAGTCCATCCGCGAGGTCATCGCATTTCCGAAGACGCAGAAGGGCACCTGTCCGCTCACCGACGCTCCCGCTCCGGTGGACGCGCGCCAGCTCCGCGACCTCGGGATCCGCATAGTCGAAGGAGCCGGCCCCGCGTGACCGAAGTCGCCAGCGCCACCCGTCGCGTCCTGATCCCGCCGGACCTCAACCTGCTCGCCTTGCTCGGGCGCAATGACGAGCACCTGAAGCTGCTCGAGACGCAGTACACCGTCCAGGTCACCTCCCGCGGCCACGACATCACGCTCCGGGGCGACGAGGGACGGCTCCAGCAGGCGGAGAAGGTGCTGCGCGAGCTGATCGACATGCTGCGCGCGCGGCCGTCGCTGGGCGCGTCCGACATCCGCTCGGCCCTCCGCATCGCCGGCACCGAGCCGGACACCGACCTCAAGGGGTTCCTGGCCGACGTCATCGCGGTGCCGTCGCGGCGCAAGCTCATCAGCCCGAAGACGGCCAACCAGAAGCGCTACCTCGACGCGATCAGGAGCCACGACCTCGTCATCTCCATCGGGCCGGCGGGCACCGGCAAGTCCTACCTCGCCGTCGCCATGGCGGTCTCCGCCCTCGTCAAGCGTGAGGTCTCGCGCATCATCCTGACGCGCCCGGCAGTCGAGGCGGGCGAGCGGCTGGGCTTCCTGCCGGGCGACCTGATCGAGAAGTTCCATCCCTACCTCCGGCCGCTCTACGATGCGCTGTACGATATGATCGAGGCCGAGAAGGTCGCCACGCTCACCGAGAAGGGGGCGATCGAGATCGCACCGCTCGCGTACATGCGCGGCCGCACGCTCAACGACGCGTTCATCATCCTCGACGAGGCGCAGAACACCTCGTCGGAGCAGATGAAGATGTTCCTGACGCGCCTCGGCTTCAACTCGAAGATGGTCATCACGGGAGACATCACGCAGGTGGACCTGCCGCCGAGCCGCCCGTCCGGGCTCATCGAGATCCAGACCGTGCTGGAGGGGATCGACGGCATCCGCTTCATCTATTTCGACCATCGCGATGTGGTCCGCCACGACCTCGTCTCCGCCATCGTGCGCGCCTACGACCGCGTCAAGCCCGGCCGGCGCACGCCCCCTCACCCTGCCCTCTCCCCCGGTGGGGGAGAGGGAGACTCGAGCACCCTGGCTTCTCCCCCTCGCCCTCCTCTGGAGGGAGAGGGTTAGGGTGAGGGCGGGCGCTTGAGGCCCGTGGCCGTCAGCAATCGCCAGCGCCGCGTCCGCGTCTCGACGCCGAGACTGCGCGCTACGGCAGAGGCCGCGCTGCGCGCGCTCGGGCGCGCCGATCTCCATGTCGACGTTACCGTCGTGAACGACCCCGCCATCCGGCGGCTCAACGCCCGCTACCTGCGCACCCGCAAGACCACCGACGTGCTCGCCTTCGATCTCCACGCGCCCGGGCCGTCGCGCCTCATGGGCGAGGTGATCGTCTGCGCGGACACGGCGAAGCGGCAGGCCCGACGCGTCGGTGTGTCGGTGGCGCTCGAGCTCGACCTGCTCGTGGTCCACGGGCTCCTGCACCTGGCGGGCTGGGACGACCACGAGCCGCGAGAAGCCCGGCTCATGCACGAGCGCGAGCGGGAGATCCTGGCGGAGACCGGGCGGCGCGCGCCGTCGCGTCTCTGGAACGGTCTCCTCGAGCCGCGATGACCGATCCCGGGCACAGGGCGGGCTTCGTCGCGCTTGTGGGCCGCCCGAACGTCGGCAAGTCCACGCTCCTCAACCGTCTCGTGGGCGAGAAGATGGCCATCGTCTCGCGCCGGCCGCAGACCACCCGGACGCGCATCACCGGCATCAAGCACCTGCCTCACGCTCAGGTGGTCTTCGTCGATACGCCGGGCCTGCACGAGGGCACGGGCCGGCTCGGCGAGCTCATGGTCAAGACCGCGGAGCGGGCGCTTCAGGACGTCGACCTCGTCTGCCTGGTTCTCGAGGCGACCGAGAAACCCGAGCGGCTCGACCGCGCCGTCTTCGAGCGCCTCAAGGGCGCGCGCGTTCCCGTGTACGCCGTGCTCAACAAGATCGATCTCGTCGCTCCCAAGTCGAAGCTCCTCGCGCTTATCTCCGCCTGCCGCGCCGCGTTTGCCTTCAAGGAGATCGTGCCGGTGTCGGCCGAGAGCGGGGAGAACTGCGAGCGCCTGCTGGCCCTTCTCGTGGCGGCCATGCCGCAGCGACCGCCGCACTTCCCGCGCGAGTCGCTGACCGACCAGCCCGAGACCTTCTGGGTCGCCGAGACAATACGCGAGAAGATCTTCCGCCTGACAAACCAGGAAGTGCCGTACGCCTGTGCGGTTCGCGTGGCGGAGATCAGCGAGCGCAAGCGCCCCGAGTGCCTGTACATCCGGGCGAGCATCTTCGTTGAGCGCGACTCGCAGAAGGGCATCCTGATCGGCAAGGGCGGGGCGACCCTCAAGCGGATCGGCACCACGGCGCGCGAAGACCTCGAGCGCTTCTTCGGGATCAAGGTGTTCCTCGAGCTCACGGTGGCGGTGAGACGAAACTGGAGAACAGACGATCGGGCCCTCAAGGAGTTCGGCTTCTTGCTGACGTCCTGACGATGGCGCTGTACAGGACGCAGGGCATCGTCATCGGGCGCCGGGCCCTCGGCGAGAGCGACCGGCTGGTGGACTTCTATACGCGCGACCACGGCAGGGTGCGCGGGGTCGCCAAGTCGGCGCGCCGGACGCGCTCCCGCTTCGGCAGCGCGCTCGAGCTCTTCACGCTGGGCGAGCTGATCTTTTTCGACACGGGGCGCAGCGAGCTGGTGCGCGTGGACCACTTCGACATCGTCCACCCCTTCGTGCGGGTCCGCGAGCACCTGGAGCGGCTGGGGCAGGGGGCGTGGGTCATCGAGTGCCTGACGCGGCTCACGCCGGATCGCGATTCGCAGCCGGCCCTCTTCGGGCTTACCCTGCGGAGCCTCCGCGCGCTCGACTCCGGCGCCCGGCCTCAGCGGGTCGCCAGCTGCTTCGCACTGCGCGCGGTGGACCTCCTCGGCCACCGGCCGCGGATCGACCGCTGCATCGAGTGCGGGCGCGCCTACCCGTTTCCCGAGGCCGCCCTCGACGTGACGGCGGGCGGACTTCTCTGCGGCCGCTGCGGGGCCGGCGCGGACGCGCTCCCGCTCTCGGGCCCCGCCGTCGGGCTCCTCAAGCGGCTGCGCGCCTTGGCGTGGGAGGAAGGGCTCCGGCTGCCGCTCGCGGCCGACCTCGACGCGGAGCTGGCGGCGACGCTCGAGGGCGTCATGACTCGCCTCATCGGCCACCTGCCGCGCTCCTCGCGCTTTCTTGCCCAGACCCGCCGCGATCTTTCACACCACCCCTCACCCAGCCCTCTCCCCTGAGGGGAGAGGGTAGGGTGAGGGGGCGTGATATTCTCACTTCCATGCCCGTGACCATGGACACGCTCGTTTCCCTCTGCAAGCGGCGCGGCTTCGTGTTCCAGTCGAGCGAGATCTACGGCGGCACGGGCTCCTGCTACGACTACGGCCCGCTGGGCGTCGAGCTCAAGCAGAACATCAAGCGGCTCTTGTGGCGGGACTTCGTCCAGAGCCGCGCCGACATGGTGGGCATCGACGCGTCGATCCTGATGCACCCGATGGTGTGGAAGGCGAGCGGGCACCTGGACCACTTCACCGACCCCATGGTGGACTGCCGTGAGTGCAAGCTGCGCTTCCGCGCGGACCACGTGGCCGAGCTGCCGTGGACGCACTATTGCCCCGCGACCAAGGGGAACAAGTTCACGATTCCTGCCGGAGAGCCGTGCTCGCACTGCGGCGCGCGGCGGACACTGTGTCCCGACTGCGGCAAGGGCGAGCTGACGGCGCCGCGCCAGTTCAACCTCATGTTCAAGACGTTCATGGGCCCGGTCGAAGAGGACGCGTCCGTCGCCTACCTCCGGCCCGAGACGGCCCAGGCCATGTTCGTCAACTTCGACAACGTGCTTCAGTCCATGCGGATGAAACTCCCCTTTGGCATCGCTCAGGCCGGGCGGTCGTTCCGCAACGAGATCACGCCCGGCAACTTCATCTTCCGAACGCGCGAATTCGAGCAGATGGAGATCGAGTACTTCGTCAACCCGCGGGACGCCGTCGAGGGACGGCCCGCCGACGAGTACTGGCACGACCGGTGGATCGCGGACTGCATGGCGTGGTTCCGGCGTTACGGGCTGCGCGAGGAAAATCTGAAGTTGCGCGAGCATGAGAAAGACGAGCTCTCGCACTACTCCAAGCGCACCGTGGACATAGACTATCGATTCCCCATCGGGTGGAGCGAGCTGATGGGCATCGCCAACCGGACGGACTTCGACCTGAAGCAGCACTCGAAGTTCAGCGGCAAGTCGCTGACGTACTTCGACGAGGAGCGGAAGGAGCACGTCGTGCCCTACGTCATCGAGCCCGCGATGGGCGTGGACCGCGCGCTCCTCGCCTTCATGGCCGATGCGTACGTCGAGGAAGAGGTGCGGGGCGAGAAGCGGGTGGTCCTGCGCTTCCACCCCGAGCTGGCGCCGGTGAAGGTCGCCGTCCTGCCGCTTCTCAAGAAGCGCGATGAGATTGTGCGTACGGCTCACGCGATCCGCGCCGATCTCGCCAAGCAGTGGCGGGTCGTGTACGACGACACGGCGGCCATCGGCAGGCTCTACAGGCGCCAGGACGAAGTCGGCACGCCCTACTGCGTCACCGTGGACGTGCAGACCGTGGGAGACAGCGACAAGGGCGAGGCGGGCGACGGCAAGGTGACGATACGCGACCGCGACTCGATGGAGCAGGCCCGCGTTCCCATCGACGCGCTGCCCGGGGTCTTCCACGATCTCCTGAGCGGTGGCGCCTGGGCCCAGGTCGCCGCCCTCTTCGAGCGGCAGATCGAGAAGTAGAGGCCGGCCCCACCCTGGTGGAGATGTCTATGCTCTCGACCCGGACCCTTCTGGTGTCCTCTCTCCTGCTGGCTTCCTGCGCGACGGCCTCTCCGGAGGAAGCCGCGCTCCGCGACATGGCTCGGGACGTCGCGACCGATCTCCGGGCCTGGCTTCGGGCGCACCCGAGCCAGTAACGACGCGCGGGCGGGCCCTACGGGCCCTGAGCTGGGGGCTTCGGCGTCTGGGCTGAGGCGCTCGGCGCTGCACCGGTGGCTGCCTCGGTAGGCGGCGTGCCTGGCGTCGCCGGCGAGTCGCCCTTGCTCCCGCCCCGCGAGGGCCCGCAGGTGTTCTTGGGCTCGGTGCCGGCCAGGAAGGCCATCATCACGGGCTTGACGCAGGAGCCCGACGCCGAGAGATCCACCGGCACGACCACCACGCCCTCCGGCACCGGGAAGTCCTCCACCGGCTTGCCTGCCAGCGCCTCCTTCATGAAGGTCGTCCAGATCGGTACCGCTACGCGCGAGCCCGTCTCGTCCTTGCCGAGGCTCTTCGGGCGGTCGTAGCCGACCCAGACGCCCGTGGCCAGTGTCGGTGTGAAGCCGATGAACCAGGCGTTGGAGTAGTCGTTCGTCGTGCCCGTCTTGGCCGCCACGGGCCTGCCGAGGGCCTTGGCGGCGTGGCCAGTGCCGCGCTCGACGGTGCCCTTCATCATGTGGGTCATGACGTAGGCGAGATCGGCAGGGAGCGCCTGCCGCCCCTGCGGCACGTTCTCCTCGAGGAGCTTGCGCTGCGCGTCCAGCACGTAGCGGATGGCGGTCGGCTTGACCCACGTGCCCTGGTTGGCGAGCGCGCCGTAGGCTGAGGTCAGCTCGAGCAGCGTCAGGTCTGACGTGCCCAGCGCGATCGACAGGTTCTCCTGAAGCGGGCTGTCCACGCCCAGGCGGCGAACGATGTCCACCGTGCGGCGGATGCCGGTCCGCTCCTGGACCCTGATGGCCGCGACGTTGATCGATTCCTCGAGGGCCTGCTGGTAGGTGATGGGGCCGCGGAACTTCCTGTCGTAGTTGTCCGGCTTCCAGATCTTCCCGCCGGCGAGCGGGTACTGGATGGGCGAGTCGTCCACCACGCTCGCCGGCGTCTGGCCCGACTCGAGCGCTGCCATGTACACGAAGGGCTTGAACGCCGAGCCCGGCTGGCGCCGCGCCTGCACGGCGCGGTTGAACTCGCTCTTGAAGAAGTCGTAGCCGCCCACCATGGCGCGGATGTAGCCGGTCTGGGGCTCGAGGGCGAGTAGCGCACCTTCGGGCCGCTCGGGCGCCGGCGCGCCCTTGCCGGCCGACGAGGCGCGGCGCGTCTCGAGGGCGCGCAGCCCGTCGCGCAGCGAGGCTTCCGCCTTGAGCTGCATGGCGGGCGAGAGCGTGGTGTAGACGTGCAGCCCGCCCTTGAAGACCAGGTCGGCGCCGTACTGCGCCTCGAGGTACTGCTGGACGAATTCGATGAAGTACTGCCCCGTCGTGCGGCGCCGCTCCGGCGGCACCAGGTCGAGGCCCGTTTTGCCTATGCGCTTGGCCTGCTCGGGCTTGAGCGCGCCCGTGTCCACCATGCGGAAGAGGACGGTGGCGCGCCGGCGGACCGCGGCATCGGGGTGCTCGAAGGGCGAGTAGGTCGCCGGCGCCTTCGGCAGCCCCGCCAGGAGCGCGCACTCCGCCGGCGCGAGCTCGCTGACGCCCTTGCCGAAGAAGGTGCGCGCGGCGGCCTCGACGCCGAAAGCGCCGTGGCCGAAGTAGATTTGGTTGAGGTACATCTCGAGGATGCGGTCCTTGGAGTAGCGGCGCTCCAGCTCGATGGCGAGCACCGCCTCCTTCAGCTTGCGGTCGAGGCTCCTGTCCGGCGTGAGAAAGAGCACCTTGGCCAGCTGCTGGGTGATGGTGCTGCCGCCCTCCACGATGCGTCCGCGGCGGAAGTTCTGGTAGACCGCCCGCGCGATGCCCATGGGGTCCACGCCGAAGTGGGAGTAGAAGCGCGCGTCTTCCGTCGCGATGACGGCCTGCTTGAGCGCCGGCGGCATGTGACCGAGCGTGACGAAGATGCGTCGCTCGAGGTGGAACTCGGTGATCGGCTCGTCGTTCTCGTCGTAGACCTTCGAGCCGACGCTGGGCTCGAAGCTCTCCAGCTGGGTGACGGAGGGCAGGGAGCGCGGCAGGATCGTCAGCACCCAGAACGTCGAGACGCCGGCGGCGAGCACGCCGACGGCGACCACGACCACCATGGGCACGAGGAGCAGGCGCAGCCAGCGCCGGCGGCGCTTCTGAGGCTTGGAACGCTGTTTCCCTCGTAGCTCGCGGGCCATGGATTGCTATTATACCCACGTGAGCGCGACCCGTCCTTCGATCGACGCCCAGATGGCCCGCATCCGCCGCGGGGCCGCGGAGATCGTCGTCGAGGCCGAGCTGCGCGCGAAGCTCGAGCGCTCGGAGCGGACCGGGAGCCCGCTGAAGGTCAAGCTGGGCCTCGACCCCACGGCGCCCGACCTCCACCTTGGGCACACGGTCGTCCTCCAAAAGCTAAGCGATTTTCAGGAGCTCGGCCACCAGATCATCATCATCATCGGGGACTTCACCGGGATGATCGGCGATCCCACGGGTCGCTCGGAGACGCGCAAGCCGCTCACCTGGGACGAGATCCGCGCCAACGCCGAGACGTATCGCTCGCAGCTGGGCAAGGTCCTGGACATGAGCAGGACGCGCGTGGAGTTCAACTCCACGTGGCTGGCTCCGTTGACGTTCGAGAACATCATTCGGGAGACCGCGCACCTCACGGTGGCGCAGATGCTCCAGCGCGAGGACTTCGCCAACCGCTACGCCTCTGGGCGTCCCATCAGTCTTCACGAGCTGCTGTATCCGCTCGCGCAAGGGTACGACTCTGTCGCGCTGGGATCCGACGTCGAGCTTGGAGGCACGGACCAGACTTTCAACCTGCTGGTCGGCCGCGATCTCCAGCGCGCGCACGGCCAGGAGCCCCAGGTGGCGCTGACCGTGCCGATCCTCGAAGGCCTCGACGGCGTACAGAAGATGTCGAAGAGCCTCGGCAACGCAGTCGGCATTGCCGAGCCGCCGGCCGACATGTACGGCAAGCTCATGTCAGTCTCGGACGACCTGATGTTCCGGTACTTCGAACTGGTGACCCGGGTCTCAGAGGCGGAGATCCAGGCTCTGAAGAAGCTTCACCCGATGGAGGCCAAGAAGCGGTTGGCCAGGACGGTAACAGCCATGTACCAGGGCGAGGCCGGGGCCGTGGAGGGAGAGGCTCACTTCTCCCGAGTCGTCCAAGGTAAGGAAATACCTGAAAAGGTTGAAGGAATAAAAGTAACTACCCCATACGAAGGCGTGCCGGCCTGGAAGGTCGTCGTGATGTCGGGCCTTGTCCCATCGAACTCCGAGGCACGGCGCCAGATCCAGCAGGGGGCTGTCGAGGTTGACGGGACGCGGCTGCCGGACCCCAACCAGCCTCTTCAGGCCGGCCGGGAGTACCTGATCCGGGTCGGGAAGCGCCGTTTCAAGCGGGTTTTCCTGGAGCGGACCGGGGAATAAAAAGGATTTGCTTGACACGCCCTTGGCCCATCCGTATCATCACCTATTGCCCACCCTCATAGGCGGCAACGCCTCTGCGGTGGGTGTTGAGAGACGGTAGCGGGTCGGAAGCACTCAAGCTGACCTGTTCCACCTCATCCAAAGGGGTCATTACCCCGCCGTTCTTTGAAAATCGCATATGTTACTGGCTCACCGACGAAGTGTGAGCACCATCCGTAACTACTGAGTACCTTGCGCTCGACCGATGCAACATCTTGGTTGGGCTTTTAGGGACCAGGTCTTCAAGTTTGTCGATTTTTCATGGCGAGTTTGATCCTGGCTCAGAGCGAACGCTGGCGGCGTACTTAACACATGCAAGTCGAACGGGGATCGTCGGGTTAGCAATAATTCGGCGGTCCTAGTGGCGCACGGGTGAGTAACACGTGGGTAACCTGCCCTTGAGTTCGGGATACCCCCTCGAAAGGGGGGCTAATACCGGATACGTTCCTCGGATCGACAGGTCTGGGGAGGAAAGGTGGCGCAAGCTGCCGCTCTTGGAGGGGCTCGCGGCCTATCAGCTAGTTGGCGGGGTAACGGCCCACCAAGGCTATGACGGGTAGCTGGTCTGAGAGGACGACCAGTCACACGGGGACTGAGACACGGCCCCGACTCCTACGGGAGGCAGCAGTGGGGAATTTTCCGCAATGGGCGAAAGCCTGACGGAGTGACGCCGCGTGTGGGACGAAGGCCTTCGGGTCGTAAACCACTGTCAGTGGGAAAGAAGGGTGTCGGCGTTAATACCGCCGGCATTTGACGGTACCTGCAGAGGAAGCCCCGGCTAACTCTGTGCCAGCAGCCGCGGTAAGACAGAGGGGGCAAGCGTTGCTCGGAATTACTGGGCGTAAAGGGCGCGTAGGCGGGATGGCAAGTCGGTCGTGAAATCCTTCGGCTCAACCGAAGAACGTCGATCGATACTGCTGTTCTTGAGGGTTGCAGAGGAGACTGGAATTCCCGGTGTAGCGGTGAAATGTGTAGAGATCGGGAGGAACACCGGTGGCGAAGGCGGGTCTCTGGGCAATTCCTGACGCTGAGGCGCGAAAGCGTGGGGAGCAAACGGGATTAGATACCCCGGTAGTCCACGCTGTAAACGATGACGACTAGGTGTGGGGGGGTTCAGTCCCCTCCGTGCCGCAGCTAACGCATTAAGTCGTCCGCCTGGGGAGTACGGCCGCAAGGTTGAAACTCAAAGGAATTGACGGGGGCCCGCACAAGCGGTGGAGCATGTGGTTCAATTCGATGCAGAGCGAAGAACCTTACCTGGGCTTGACATGCAGGAAGTAGAAACCGGAAACGGCGACGACCTGTTAAGTCAGGAACCTGCACAGGTGGTGCATGGCTGTCGTCAGCTCGTGCCGTGAGGTGTTGGGTTAAGTCCCGCAACGAGCGCAACCCTCACCCTATGTTGCCATCGGGTAATGCCGGGCACTCTTGGGGAACTGCCGGCGAAGAGCTGGAGGAAGGGGGGGATGACGTCAAGTCCGTATGCCCCTTATGTCCAGGGCTACACACATGCTACAATGGCCGATACAGAGGGTTCCCAACCCGCAAGGGGGAGGCAATCCCACAAAGTCGGTCTCAGTTCGGATTGCAGGCTGCAACTCGCCTGCATGAAGTCGGAATCGCTAGTAAGCGCAGATCAGCAGGCTGCGCTGAATACGTTCCCGGGCCTTGTACACACCGCCCGTCACACCACGAAAGCCGGTTGTACCAGAAGTCGCTGAGCCAACCGCAAGGGAGCAGGCGCCGAAGGTATGGTCGGTGATTGGGGTGAAGTCGTAACAAGGTAGCCGTAGGGGAACCTGCGGCTGGATCACCTCCTTTCTAAGGAGCTTCGAGGGTTCGGGGGTCCTTCATGGATCTCCGGGCCCTCCACAGCTTCGTTCTTCAGCTCTAACTTTCTCGCGTGAGCCAGTAACATTTTATTCTTCTGGGCCTTTAGCTCAGCTGGCTAGAGCGCGCGCTTGATAAGCGCGAGGTCCCTGGTTCGACCCCAGGAAGGCCCACCAGAATGGCGTGCTGGGGATGTAGCTCAGTTGGGAGAGCACCTGCTTTGCAAGCAGGGGGTCGCCGGTTCGAATCCGGTCATCTCCACCAGGCGTGAACGCGATTGAGAGAGGCGCGGCTCCGGCCGCGAAGCTCTTTGACAATTGAATACGTTGATTCTCGAGTGTAGCCAAGCGATGTTCTCCGTACGTAGGCAATGAAATTCGTGGTCAAGCTACTAAGGGCGAACGGTGGATGCCTTGGCGCCAGGAAGCGACGAAGGGCGTGGCTAGCTGCGATAAGCCCCGGGGAGCCGCAAGCAGGCTTTGATCCGAGGATACCCGAATGGGGGAACCCGGCTGGGGTAATGCCCAGTCGTCCGTCACTGAATCCATAGGTGGCGAGACGCGAACCGAGGGAACTGAAACATCTCAGTACCTCGAGGAAAATAAAGAAAACTCGATTCCCTGAGTAGCGGCGAGCGAAAGGGGAACAGCCTAAACCGGATCGGCGCAAGCCAGTCCGGGGTTGCGGGGCGCTGGTAGGGTGTAGCCCGGAGAGTTACAAAATCAGACGATAGCTGAAGGCTCTGGAAAGAGCCGCCACAGAAGGTGAGAGCCCTGTAGGCGAAATCGTCCTGATCTCTCTGGCCAGCGTTCCCAAGTACTACGGGACACGTGAAACCCCGTAGGAATCCGGAGGGACCACCCTCCAAGGCTAAATATTCCCTGGCGACCGATAGTGAACCAGTACCGTGAGGGAAAGGCGAAAAGAACCCCGGTGAGGGGAGTGAAATAGAACCTGAAACCGTTTGCCTACAAGCGGTGGGAGGGCTATGCGTCGCAAGACGAAGGCCTGACCGCGTGCCTTTTGCATAATGAGCCGGCGAGTTACTTCCGCGTGGCAAGGTTAAGCCTCAAAGGGGCGGAGCCGTAGCGAAAGCGAGTCCTAATAGGGCGTTTAGTCGCGCGGAGTAGACCCGAAGCCAAGTGATCTACCCCTGGCCAGAGTGAAGCCGGTCTAAACGCCGGTGGAGGCTCGAACTCATTTCGGTTGAAAACGGATGGGATGAGCTGGGGGTCGGAGTGAAAGGCTAATCAAACTTGGAGATAGCTGGTTCTCCCCGAAATAGCTTTAGGGCTAGCCTCACGTGTTGACGGACGGTGGTAGAGCTCTGGATGGGCTAGGGGTCCTACCAGATTACCAAACCTAACCAAACTCCAAATGCCGTTCGTTTCAGCGTGGGAGTCAGACGACGCGGGATAAGCTGCGTGGTCGAGAGGGAAACAACCCAGATCGTCAGCTAAGGTCCCTAAGTGCAGGCTTAGTGGGAAACGATGTGGAGTCGCACAGACAGCCAGGAGGTTGGCTTAGAGGCAGCCATCCTTTAAAGAGTGCGTAATAGCTCACTGGTCAAGCGATTCTGCGCGGATAATTCAACGGGGCTCAAGCCTGCCACCGACGCTACGAGCTCGGCGGGTAACCGTCGAGCGGTAGGGGAGCATTCGGCCATAGATTGAAGGCAGACCGTGAGGACTGCTGGACGAAGCCGAAGAGATAATGCCGGCACGAGTAGCGATAAACCAGGTGAAAAACCTGGTCGCCGAAAGCCCAAGGTTTCCTGGGGAAGGTTAATCCGCCCAGGGTTAGTCGGTTCCTAAGCTGAGGCCGACAGGCGTAAGCGAAGGGCAGCAGGTTAATATTCCTGCACCGCCGTGGTGACGTTACGAGCTATGGGGTGACGCAGAAGGTTAAGCACCGCCCGCGAATGGAAGTGCGGGTCCAAGCGCGTAGGGAGCTCTGATAGGCAAATCCGTCGGGGCGCTAATCCTGAAACGTGATGGGGAGGCCTTCGGGCCGCAAACGGGCTGATACCACGCTGCCAAGAAAATCCTCTAAGCCAGTTGCCAAGGCGACCGTACCGTAAACCGACACAGGTGGGCGAGGAGAATATCCACAGGCGCTCGGGAGAACTCTCGTGAAGGAACTAGGCAAAATAACCCCGTAACTTCGGGAGAAGGGGTGCCCCACTAAGGTGTTGAGCCTGAAGGGGTCGCAGAGAATTGGGTCAAGCGACTGTTTACTAAAAACACAGGACTCTGCCAACTCGCAAGAGGAGGTATAGGGTCTGACGCCTGCCCGGTGCCGGAAGGTTAAGGGGAGAGGTTAGTGCCGCAAGGTGCGAAGCTTTGATCCGAAGCCCCGGTAAACGGCGGCCGTAACTATAACGGTCCTAAGGTAGCGAAATTCCTTGTCGGGTAAGTTCCGACCTGCACGAATGGCGTAACGACTTGACCGCTGTCTCCACGAGAGACCCGGTGAAACTGTAGCGCCAGTGAAGATGCTGGCTACCCGCGTCAAGACGAAAAGACCCCGTGAACCTTTACTATATCTTGGTATGGAATTCTGGCAGGGTCTGTGCAGCATAGGTGGGAGGCTTTGAAGCCGGAGCGCTAGCTTCGGTGGAGCCGTCGTTGAGATACCACCCTGACCGTGCTGTAGTTCTAACCTGGGCCCGTGATCCGGGCCGGGGACAGTGCCAGGTGGGTAGTTTGACTGGGGCGGTCGCCTCCTAAACAGTAACGGAGGCGCTCAAAGGTCGGCTCAGCACGGTTGGAAATCGTGCGTCGAGTGCAAGGGCAGAAGCCGGCCTAACTGTGAGACCAACAAGTCGAGCAGGTGCGAAAGCAGGACCTAGTGATCCGGTGGTTCCGAGTGGAAGGGCCATCGCTCAACGGATAAAAGGTACTCCGGGGATAACAGGCTGATCTCCCCCAAGAGTTCACATCGACGGGGAGGTTTGGCACCTCGATGTCGGCTCATCGCATCCTGGGGCTGGAGCAGGTCCCAAGGGTTGGGCTGTTCGCCCATTAAAGCGGTACGTGAGCTGGGTTTAGAACGTCGTGAGACAGTTCGGTCTCTATCTGACGCGGGCGTAGGAGGTTTGAGGGGAGCTGCCCCTAGTACGAGAGGACCGGGGTGGACGGACCGCTAGTGTGCCAGCTGTTCCGCCAGGAGCACCGCTGGGTAGCTACGTCCGGCAGGGATAAGCGCTGAAGGCATCTAAGCGCGAAACCCGCCTCAAGATGAGACCTCCCAGGGCGTAAGCCCTCTGAAGGCCCCTGGAAGATTACCAGGTTGATAGGCCGCAGGTGTAAGCGCCGTAAGGCGTTCAGCCGAGCGGTACTAATCGGCCGTGCGGCTTGACCACGTTGCACTCATACAATTGTTCGTCGCTTGGCTGCACTCGAGAATCAACGTATACAATTGCCATCCGATTCCCGGTGGCGATGCCGGAGGGGCCACACCCGTTCCCATCCCGAACACGGAAGTTAAGCCCTCCAGGGCCGATGGTACTGCGCTGGTAACGGCGTGGGAGAGTAGGTCGCTGCCGGGGTAATTCAGGCGCCCGGACCGAAAGGTCCGGGCGCTTTGTTTTGTCCGCCTCAGACGATCAGCCGAGCGAGCATGATCATGAGCCGGCTCGCCCAGAGAAAGACCGGTCCGAGAATCCACTGGATCGCGCCCGTGAACACGAGCGCCAGCAAGAGGAGCATGCCGTAGCGCTCGAGGCCGCGGAGCGCGCCCGCCATGCCGCGGGGCAGCAGGTACGGCAGGAAGTGCCCGCCGTCGAGGGGCGGCAGCGGGATCAGGTTGAAGATCCCCAGCACGAGGTTGTACGTGTAGACGTACGACAGCGCGCGCAGGGCGGCCTCCGGCAGCACGCCCGCGGGCTTCAGCGCGAGGAGCAGCACCAGCGCCGCAAAGGCCGCCAGGAAATTGGCGATGGGGCCGGCCGCGGCCACCCGGCTCATGTCTCGCAGCGGGTTCCTGAAGTACTGTGCGTTGACCGGCACGGGCTTGGCCCATCCGAAGCCCGCGAGGACGAAGGCCAGGGCTCCGAGGGGATCGATGTGCGGCAGTGGATTAAGCGTGAGCCTCCCGAGCGACCTCGCCGTCGGGTCGCCGAGCCGGTCAGCCACGAGGGCGTGCGCCAGCTCGTGGACGGTGACCGCGATCAAAAGCGCGGGAACCTGGAGGACGAGGCGCTGGAGGAAAGCCGCGGGATCGCCGAGCAGTTCTGTCATTTGGCGGGCCGCGCCGGACGATCGTCGGGCGGGAGCTCCTCGGGCAGCGCGTCGACGGCCACGCGGTAGCGCTCGTCGAGCCACCGTCCGAGGTCGATCAACCGGCACGTGATCCCGCAGAAGGGCCTGTGCGGGTTGCCCTCCCAGGCCATTGCGCTTCCACAGCGCGGGCAGCGGGTTTGCCGGCCGGCGGCGGGCTCGTCGGATCGCACAACCGAATCCTAGCCACAGCTCCAGTGACTGTCAAACCGGCCGGGGGCCGTTGACATGCGGGGCGACCCGGGAGAGGATGAAGCGTGTTTCGTCTCCTTCCACGCGACGAGAACTTCTTCGACCTCTTCGAGCAGCAGGCCGGCCACATCGTCTCGGCGTCCAGGGTGCTGGAGGAGCTAACGCTCGACTACCCCTCAGCCCAGGCCAAGGTGCAGCAGATCCGCGACCTCGAGCACGCCGGCGACGCGGTCACCCACGAGGTGGTCCGGCGGCTCAACACCACGTTCGTTACCCCGATCGATCGGGAGGACATCTACGCGCTTGCAAGCCGCCTCGACGACGTGCTGGACCTCATCGACGCGGTCGCCGACCGGCTGCTGCTGTACAAGATCAAGAACCCCACGGACGGATGCCTCGCCATGGCCAAGATCATCGTCAAGACGGCCGAGGAGACGGACCGCGCGGTGCGCTGCCTGCGCACGCTCTCGCCCCTCTACCAGAAGCACTCCATCGAGGTCAACCGCCTCGAGAACGAGGCCGACCGCCTGCTGCGCGACGAGCTGGCGGCGCTGTTCGAGGGCGGCACGGACGCCATCGAGGTGATCAAGTGGAAGGAGCTGTACGAGACGATGGAGGCCGTCACCGACCGCTGCGAGGACGTGCTCAACGTGATCGAGGGCATCACCCTCAAGATGGCCTGAGCCGGGCGGCACCCCGGACATGAGCGGATCTATCCTGCTGGTGGCGTTCATCATCGCCGTCGCGCTCGCCTTCGACTACATCAACGGCTTCCACGACGCCGCCAACTCCATCGCGACCGTCGTCTCCACGCGCGTGCTCACGCCCATGCAGGCCGTGGCGTGGGCGGCCTTCTTCAACTTCGTGGCGGCCTTCGGCTTCGGCGTCCAGGTCGCCAAGACCGTCGGGAAGGGCGTCGTGGACGCGGGCGTGGTGGACCAGTGGGTGATCCTCGGCGGCCTGACCGGCGCGATCGTGTGGAACCTGATCACCTGGTACTACGGCATCCCGTCGAGCTCGTCGCATGCGCTGATCGGCGGCTTCGCCGGCGCCGCGGTGGCGAAGGCGGGCTGGGGCGCGCTGGTGGCGACGGGACTGCTCAAGATCACGGCGTTCATCGTGCTCGCCCCGGTCATCGGCATGGCGCTCGGCTTCGCGCTCATGGTGGCGACCCTCTGGATCTTCCGGGGCGCGCGCCCGAGCCGCGTAGACGCGCTCTTCCGCAGGCTCCAGCTTATCTCCGCGGCCTTCTACAGCCTGGGCCACGGCACCAACGATGCCCAGAAGACCATGGGGATTATCGCCATCCTGCTCTTCTCGGGCGGCTACCTGGGCCCCGAGTTCTACGTGCCGGTTTGGGTCATTCTCGCGGCGCACGCGGCGATTGCGCTCGGGACCATGGCCGGCGGCTGGCGCATCGTCAAGACCATGGGGATGCGGCTGACCAAGCTGCGCCCGGTCGGCGGCTTCTGCGCCGAGACGGCCGGGGCCGTGATGCTGATCGGCACGGCGATCGGCGGCATACCCGTCAGCACGACCCACACCATCGCCGGCTCCATCATGGGTGTCGGCGCCACGCAGCGGTTCTCGGCCGTGCGCTGGGGCGTGGCGGGGCGCATCGTGTGGGCATGGATCCTGACCATCCCGCTGTCTGGCGCTCTCGCGGCCGCGACCTGGCTCGTCCTTCCCCACGGATGACCAACCGGAGCTCCGGCGCTCGCTCGACCGTTTCGGGGGTGATGCTTCTGCTGCTCGGAGTAACGAGCGTCGCGTCGGCTGGGGATGTGGCAGCGCTGGTCGCGCCGCTCCTCGCGGCGCGTGAGCGGGGATCGCTCGGCAGCGTCGAGGGCCGGGCCTACGCGGAAGGACGGCCTGGCGGAGAGGCCACGCCCTACGTGTCAGTCTCGGTGCTCCTCCTGCCGCGTTCGGCTGCCTTCGAAGCCGAGCTCGAGGCGATCAAGACGCACTCGCGCGACTCGCCCGATGCCTACATCGAGGCGGAGCCCAAGGTGAGCGCGGCCCGCCTGGCCTTCGAGCGGACGCTCATCGACACGGGAGCCGGCCAGTTGATTCTCGGCGAGTCCTCGGACAGCGTGGGCGCCTTCCGCTTTCAGCGGGTGCCCGAGGGCGCCTGGATGCTGCTGGCCTGGCGCGAGACGCCGCATGCCAAGCGCCCGCCCGGTCCGAAGCGGGGCGAGGCCGAGCGCTACAAGATGCGCCCGCGGGTCTTCGGCCAGACGACCGTGACGTTTTGGTGGAGGCCCGTAACCGTGAGGGCAGGTGAGGAAGCGACGGTGCGGTTCCACGACCGCAACGAGTGGATGACGGGGGTCAGGGAGGATCGCCGCGTTCCTGATCCGGACCAGCCGGCCACTCCCCGGACGCGGCAGGGCGCCGCCCCCCGTTAGAGGAGCGGCGCCCCGGATGACTCTGAGCGGCTGCCGCGACGCTACTTCTTGTCGCCCATCTTCTTGTCGTCGGCCGCCTTCTTGTCGCCCATCTTCTTGTCGTCGGCCATCTTCTTGTCGCCCATCTTCTTGTCGGCGGCCGCCTTCTTGTCGGCCGCCTTCTTGTCGGCGGCCGCCTTCTTGTCGTCGGCCTTCTTGTCCATCTTGTCCTCGGCCTTGGGGGCCACGGCAGGCGCCTGAGCGGCTGCGAAGCCCGCCGTGCCGAAAGCGAAAGCAATACCAATCACCAGCGCGATGATCTTCTTCATGTGGATTCACCTCCTTTCCTTCTGTCCCGACTGCGTGTCAAAACCACCTTAGTTTGCGAGTGGTTACGATACGTTGTGGCCGCCTATGTGTCAAGGGCTATCCGTCCTGGCCAGCCCTGCCTGGGGGGTTGACCCCACTTGTCCGTCCGTGGTACAACCCCTCAAGTTCCTCTCCATGTCCTTCCAGAACGGGCCCCGCGGTATCGGTTTCTTGCTCCTCTGCCTGGCGGCCCTGGGACATCCAAGGGTGGCCGGGGCGGAGCTGGAGGGGTTCTCCCCCTTCCCACCGGCCTCCGAGCTCCCCGTCCAGGACCGGGCGGTCGAGGCCCCCCAGGAGCCTCTGCTTCCCCGGGACCCAGCCGAGTCGGGCCCGGGATCTGCCCGTCAAACCTCTGACGGAGCCGGGACGGAGTCATTCAGCCCCGCAGCGCCCACGTTCCCCATCCGTGACAATGCCGAGGTCAGACGCTTCCTCGAACAGTTCCAAACGGGCGACCGAAGGGCGGTGGTCGAGCGGTGGCTCGATCGTTCGGGCCGCTACGCCGAGATGATCCAGGGCGTACTCAGGGACAAGGGGCTGCCCGAGGACCTCATGTTCACCGCGATGATCGAGAGCGGTTTCAACCCAGTCGCGGTGTCCCGGGCGGGTGCCAAGGGGCTGTGGCAGTTCATGGCGCCCACGGCGCGGCGCTACGGGCTGCGCGTGGACCGCTGGGTGGACGAGCGCCTCGATCCCGAGAAATCCACGGTGGCTGCCGCGCGCTATTTCAGGGACCTCCATGCGCTCTTCGGCTCGTGGGAGCTCGCCAAGGCGGGGTACAACGCCGGTGAGATGAAGATCCTCCGCGCGATGAAGGCGCTCGGGACAAGCGACTTCTGGGAGCTGACGCGGGGACGCATCCTCCGTGAAGAGACTAAGAACTTCGTCCCCGCCATCCAGGCGGCGACCCTCATCGGCCGCGAGCCCGAGCGGTACGGCTTCACGGCCTCCCAGACCGAGCCGCTCGCCTACGAAGCCGCCCCTGTGCCTTCGGGTCTTGCGCTCTCGCGGGCCGCGGCGCTCGCGGGCATCGGCGTCGAGGTCCTGTACGAGCTCAATCCCGAATTGAGGCTGAAGCAGACGCCCCCGGGCGGGCCCTATTTGCTGAAGTTCCCCGTGGGTGTTTCTGAGCGGTTCGTCGGGGCCCAGGAGCGCGCGCGCGGACAGCGGCTCGCGGCGGCCGGCCGCGGCCGCCAGGTGGGCAAGCCGGAGATCCACGTCGTCCAGCCGAAAGAGACCGTGGGCACCATCGCCAAGCGCTACGGCGTCTCGGCCGCCGAGCTCACGCGCTGGAACGAGCTCGACGAGGCCGCGCGCATCCGCCCGGGCGACCGGCTCCGGATCGCCTCGGCCCTCCCGGCCGACTAGCTCCCGCGGCCGGATGAAGGTCGAAGTCCGGCTTTTCGCGACCCTTCAGCCCTACCTGCCTGCCGGCGCCCACGGCGACGGCGTCTCGCTCGATCTTCCTCCCGGCGCCACCGTGCGCGACGTGGTGGAGTCCCTCAAGATCCCGGGCGAGCTGGCCTGCCTCACCGTGGTCAATGGCCGCGACGCCGACCCGGAGCAGGTTTTGGCCCCGGGCGACGAGCTGGCCATGTTCCCGCCGCTGGCCGGCGGCGCCTGAGGGCCCGCGCGGTGACGACAGTCCCCGCCGGCACTCTCAGGTCAGCGGCAGCTCCTTGACGTACAGCGTGTAGGCCGAGCGGCGCGTGGCCTCGAGCGCTGCCCTGATCTGCGCTTCGCCTTCGCCCGCTCCCGCCGCCAGCAGGGCCTCGAAGAAGCGCGTGTAGAACTCGTCCGGCAGCACGGTCACGGTGACGCGAAGTTTCAGGCCCACCGCCTCGAGCCGCCGCGAGTAGTCGAGGGTAAAGCGCCCCCCGGGCGGGATGCGCGTGTCGGAGATCTCGCGCGAAAGGTCGAGCGGCACCTGGCGGGCGATGACGCGCTGTTCGACGCTCCCGGCCACGGGCTGTCCCTGGGCGTCCACGAGTTCGGCGCGCACCAGCACCTGGGGCGTGACGTAGGTGGGGAAGGCGTGCCCGATCCTCGGCGTTGCGATCGCCAGCGTCGCGCGCACGAGGTCGCCCGCGCGGTAGCGCGCCCGGTCCGCTCTCACGGTGATCTCGACGCCGGAGCGCACCATGTCCGCATCGTGGATGCCGCGCCAGAGGTGACGCCGATCCGGCATGTGGCAGTGCTGGCACTGGAGTCCCCGGCGCGCCGCCGGGCTCCCGCGCCACTCCTCGTAGGTGTTCTCGAGCGGCTTGCCGTTCAGGGAAAGGCCGTCGGCGCCGAATTGGTGGCAGCTCGCGCAAAAGCCGGCGCGGAGGAAGGCGGTCGTCCGCGTGACGCCATTGTGCGGGAGCGTCGCGTGCGGCGCGCGGCTCGCCGTCGAGCCGTCCCTGCGCGGCGGGCCGAAATGCTCGTGCCCCCGCACGTGGCAGCTCGCGCAGATGACGCCCCGGGACTGGAGCGCCGGATCGAAGTCGGGGTTGGAGACGACCCCGCGCGCGTCGACCAGCGCAGGCCGCTGCTCGGCGACGGGCGCATGACAGCGCGAGCATGATCGCGCGGCGGCGGGCTCTCGCCGTGCCATCTCGACGAGCTGGCCGGCCACGCCGGGCCCCATGCTCTTCGAGTGAAGCGAGGCCTGCCAGTCGCCGAACTGGACCGGGTGGCAGGCGCCGCAGGCTTCCGGCTGGAGCGAGCGCTCGATAGGAGAGAAGCGCGCGGGCGCTGGCCCCTGGGGTGGGATGGCGCGGCGCCAGTGCTTTTCGAGGAACCCGCGCTCGTCGGCTTCGATCGCGCCGGGCCGCGGCGTCGGGTCGGCGGCGCCGGCGGGCAGCGCCAGAGCAAGCAGCGCTACCGTCACGAGCCGGGTCGTCCGTCCCATGGCTCGCGAGCCTATCACGCTCCCCCCGCTATCCTCGGAACCTCCAGCGCGTTTGGGGAACCTCGAGCGCGTTTGGTGCCCCCCGACCCGGGTGGTACACTCGGAACCCTTGAATCGTCCGTCGTTGGACGCACGGAAGCGTCTAGGATCCCGGTGGGCCTCCCGGACTTCAAATCCGGCGTCCGGCTCTAGACAAGTCGGAGGTGGGTTCGACTCCCACACGCTTCCGCCACAACCCACGCTTCGACACTCGGTCATGGGGACGCGAGACATGCACGCCAGCGTACGGGCCGCGGAGCTCGGCAGCGGGAGAAGGATCTGGCTGTGGGCCGGCGGCGCAGCGGCGGCCGCGGCCGTCGTCGCCGGCGTTTTTGCCTACCGCGCGGCGGTGGCCCAGCCCGGCGTGAGCCAGCCGGACCAGGGCAACCGACACATCCAGACGCTCAACGAAACGATCCCGCCCTACAATTCCGAACCGCCGACCTCGGGGCCGCATCTGCCGTACGTCGCGCCCTGGGGCATCCACACCGAGCCCATCCCCAGGCAGCTCCAGGTGCACAACCTCGAGGATGGCGGCGTCATGGTCCAGTACAACTGCCCCGACGCCTGCCCCGACCTCGTCGCCAAGCTCACGGCCATCGTGTCGGGTTACGAGCGCCAGGTCATACTGGCCCCCTATCCCGGCATGAAGACGCGGATCGCGCTGACGGCCTGGACGCGGCTCGACGCTTTCGACGATTTCGACCCGAGGCGCGTCCGCCGCTTCATCACCGCCTACCGCGGGATCGACCACCACCCGCGGTAGAATGCATCCATGACCGGACGGCGCTCGCGGCTTCTCGGGGCGGTGTGGGCCGGCCTGGCCTGGATCATGGCGGGCGGCTGCGCGGCCTACATCTCGCCGCTCCAGCCGCCGCCGTACCGCGACCAGATCGCGGCGCCCTACGATGTCACCTGGAACGCGCTCATCCGGGCGCTGGCCTTCGACAACGTCCCGCTGCGCGCGGTCGCCAAGGACTCCGGCGTCATCGCCTCCGACGACATCGTCTCGCCCATCGGCGTCTACGCCGACTGCGGCAGCCTGGGCGACAAGTCCCTCGAGGGCGAGGCGCTCGTCACGTTCACGGTCTTCGTGCGGCCGAACGGCGGCACGACCGATCTCCAGATCAACAGCAAGATGCGCACCTTCCGCCTCGGCAAGCCGGGCAGTCTCCGGCCGAATCCCAATTACGGGTGCGTGTCGACGACCCGCTGGGAGCCCAACCTGGTGGACAGCGTGCGGGGCTTGGTCAAGGAGTAGGGGATGCCGCCCAAGCTGCCCGAGCTGGTGAAGCGCGCGCGACGGCTCGCGACCGAGCGAGATCGGCTCGTCCAGGAGCTGGCGCGCGAGTGGACGACCGCGCTCCGCGGCCAGGGCTTCTCGCCCCGAGACCTCGACGAGCTTTGGGCGGGGCTGACGGAGGAGGCGGTGCGCCGGCTGCTGCAGACCGACGCCCGCGGCGCGGGCGGCGACGCGATCCGGCACGAAGCGCGCGAGATCATCGCCCGGGTGCGCGCGCGCGTGGAGAGCGAGCTTGCCGCCGGAGGATAAAGCGAAGACGCTCCTGCGCGCGCTCCCGGGGGTGGACGCCCTCGTCACCCGCGTGGAAGGCCATGCCGCGCTCGCCGGCATCACGCGCCGGCGCCTGACCGAGGCTGCGCGCGACGTGCTCGCCGCCGAGCGGCGGCGCGTGCTCGAGGGCGCGCCCGCGGCGGCCGCGGCCGAGGCATTGGCCGAGCGCGTCGTAGCCCGGCTCTCGCAGGGCGGCGCCTTCTCCCTGGCCCGCGTCGTCAACGCCACGGGGGTAGTACTCCATACGAACCTCGGCCGCGCCCTGCTCTCGCCGCTGGCGCGCGAGCGGCTCCAGATCGTGGCCGGAGCCTACTCCAACCTCGAGATGGATGTGAACCGCAAGGAGCGCGGCTCGCGCTACGCTCACGTGGACGCCCTCCTCCAGCGTCTGACAGGCGCCCAATCTTCGCTCGTGGTCAACAACTGTGCCTCGGCGGTCCTGCTCGCGCTCGAAAGCCTCGCGCGCGGCAAGGAGGTCATCGTCTCGCGCGGGGAGCTGATCGAGATCGGCGGCGAATTCCGCATCCCCGACATCATGCGCCGCTCGGGCGCGACGCTGCGGGAGGTCGGCACGACCAACCGCACGCACCTCAAGGATTACGCGCAGGCGATCGGGCCCGAGACCGGGCTCCTGCTCAAGGTCCACACGTCCAACTATCGCGTCGTCGGCTTCACCGCCGCCGTGTCCTCGCGCGAGCTTGCCGACCTTGGACGGGAGCGGGGCGTGCCTGTCATGGAGGACCTGGGCTCCGGCTGCTTCATAGACCTCCGTCGCTTCGGCTTCCCCTACGAGCCAACCGTGCCCGAGGTCGTGGCGTCGGGCGTGGACCTCGTGTCCTTCTCGGGAGACAAGTTGCTCGGCGGACCGCAGGCCGGCATCGTCGTCGGCACGGCCGGGCTGGTCGGCCGCCTGGCGCAGAACCCGCTCAACCGCGCGCTCAGGATCGACAAGTTCACCGTGGCGGCGCTCGAAGCGACGCTCTACGCGTACGAAGCGGGCGACGCGCTCGAGACCATCCCCACGCTCCGCATGCTGACCGAGGCGCAGGCGGCGATCCGGCGCCGGGCCCGCGGGCTCCTGCGTCGCCTTCCGCCGGAGACCCATGCGCGTCTCGGCCTGGCGCTCGTGGAGGCGACCTCCCAGGTCGGCGGCGGCGCGCTGCCGACGGTGGAGCTGCCGACGGCGGCCGTGGCGCTCGGCACTCCCGAGTGCCCCGCGCAGGCTCTCGATGAGCGCTTGCGCATGGGGCAGCCGCCCGTTCTCGGCCGCGTGCTCGACGACCGGCTCCTGCTGGACTTCCGCACGATCCTCCCCTCGGACATACCGGCGCTGGTCCGAGCCCTCAGCAGCCTGTGACAGCGGCGAAGCACGTCGTAGCCGGGACCGCGGGGCACATTGATCACGGCAAGACCTCGCTCGTCAAGGCGCTGACCGGCACCGACACCGACCGGCTGCCGGAGGAGAAAGCGCGTGGCATCACCATCGACCTTGGCTTCGCGTTCCTCGAGGAGCCCGGCGGCTTGACCATCGAGATCGTCGACGTGCCCGGCCACGAGCGCTTCGTCAAGAACATGCTGGCGGGCGTGGGGGGTATCGACCTGGCGCTTCTCGTCATCGCCGCCGACGAGGGCGTGATGCCGCAAACGCGGGAGCACCTCGCGATCTGTCAGCTCCTGCGCATCAAGTCGGGCATGGTCGCCCTGACCAAGACCGACCTCGCGGAGCCCGACTGGGTCGAGCTGGTCAAGGATGATGTCGCGCGGCTGCTCGCACGCACCTTCCTGGCGGGCTGCCCCATCGTGCCCGTGTCGGTGAAAACGGGGCAGGGGCTGCCCGAGCTGCGCCGGACGCTGGCGCGGCTGGCCGCCGAGGTGCCGGGGCGGCCCACCGACCAGACGGCGCGCCTTCCGGTCGACCGGGTCTTCACCGTCAAGGGCTTCGGCACCGTGGTCACCGGCACGCTGATGGCCGGACGGCTCGCCGTGGATGACAGGGTCGAGGTCTTTCCCAGGGCGGTCCAGACCAAGGTGCGCGGGCTGCAGGTCCACAGCCGCACCGTCCCAACCGCGCAGGCTGGGCAGCGCACCGCCGTCAATCTCCAGGGCGTCGAGCGCGCGGCCGTCGAGCGCGGGGATGTCATCGCGCCGCCGGGCGCGCTCATGCCGACCCTTCTGCTCGACGCCACGCTCGAGCTCCTGGCCGAGGCCCCGCGGCCGCTCAAGGCGCGGGACCGCGTGCGCTTCCACGTCGGCACCCACGAGGTGATGGCGCGCGTGCTGCTCGTGGACAGGCAAGAGATCGCGCCCGGTGACGTGACATACGGCCGCTTCCGTCTCGAGGCGCCCGTCTGCGCGCTGCCCGGCGACCGCTACGTCATCCGCTCCTACTCGCCCATCGTCACCATCGGCGGCGGCACCGTGCTCGACATCGCTCCGCCGCGCTTCAGACGAAAAGGCGGCGCGCTCGCCGACCACCTGCGCCTCCTCGAAACGGCGGCGCCGGCCCAGGTCGTCGAGGAGCACCTGCGCCAGGCTGGGGCGGCGGGGCTCCGCGCCGCCGACCTGCGCGCCCGCACCCCCTTCGGCCCCGAGCGCCTCCGCGCGCTGCTCGAGGAGCTCCAGCAGGCCCAGGCGGTGACGGCCGTCGACCGCGAGTGGTACGTGCACCGCGAGGCGAGCGACCGCCTCCGCTCCCAGACCCTGGCGCTCCTCGAGGTCTTCCACCGCCAGAACCCGCTGCGCGGGGGAATCTCCCGGGAGGAGCTCCGAAGCCGCGCGGGTCATGCGCAGGAGAAGATCTTCGCCCAGCTGCTGGCCGCGCTCGAGGCCGACGGCGCCGTCCGGAGCGAGCGGGACCAGGTGCGCCTGGCCTCCCACGGGATCCGCCTCACTCCCGAGCAGCAGCGCGTTGTCGATGGGCTCGAGGGGATTTTTCGGTCCGCGGGCGCCGCGCCGCCCAACCCCGAGGAGGCGCTCGGCCGTCTGGGGGTCAAGGGCACGGAGAAGCATGAGCTCTTCCAGCTGCTCGTCGCCGACCGGCGGCTCCTGCGCGTCAAGGAGTCCCTCTTCTTTCACGCGGCGGCGCTCGTGGAGATCCAGGACAAGGTCGTGGCCCACCTCAAGGAGAAGAAGGAGATCGGCCCCGCGGACGTCAAGGACCTCCTGGGCGTCAGCCGGAAGTACGCCATCCCGCTCATGGAGTACTTCGACTCCCAGCGCGTAACCGTGCGCCAGGGCGAGCACCGCATACTGCGCGGCTGACCGGTTGACTTGGCACTCTCGCGCCTGTACGGTAAGGGGGCTTCAGGATAAGGAAAGGAGTCTCGCCATGTTTGGTCTGGGCTATCAGGAGCTGCTGCTCATCCTCGTCATCGTCCTCATTCTCTTCGGCGCACAGCGTCTGCCTGATCTCGCCCGCTCCCTGGGCTCGAGCGTCAAGGAGTTCAAGAAGGGCGTCACCGAGCTCAAGGACGACACGTCGTCGACGCAGAAAAAGGACGACGACAAGAAGGCCTGACGCGCCCGCAGCCCCCGCCGTCACCCTCCTCGCCGCGACCGCCCGTGCCCCCCGATCGGTACGCCGTTGGCATTGACCTGGGCGGGAGCAAATTGCGCGGCGGCCTCGTGAGCCCCGCGGGACAGCTCGTCGGGCGCGTTGAGGTGCAGACCGAGGCCTGGAAGGGTTCCCCGGGTGTTCTCGCGAACCTCAAGGGCGTGATCAGCCGCCTGCTCGACTCCACCGAGCCCGCCCGCGTCGCCGGCATCGGCATCGCCGCCGCCGGCCAGATTCATCCCAAGACCCACGCGGTCGTCTACGCTCCGAACCTCGAGTGGGAGAACGTGCCGCTCCGCGACGAGATCGAGTCGGCCTTCGGCTTGCCTGTCTACGTGGAGAACGATGTGCGCGCCGCCGCCTGGGGCGAGTACCGCTTCGGCGTCGGCCGCGGGGTCCAGAGCCTTATCGCCGTCTTCGTCGGCACGGGCGTCGGCTCGGGCGCCGTGGTCGACGGCATCCTGCTCCAGGGCGCGGGCAATGCGGCGGGCGAGCTCGGACACACCCAGGTCGTGCCCGACGGGCTGCCCTGCGCCTGCGGCCGGCACGGCTGCGTCGAGGCCTACGCTTCGGGACGCGGCTTCGCGCGACGCCTCGAGGCGGCGCTCGCGGCCGGCACCGAGACGCGGCTCGCGTCCGAGACCGGCGGCGACCCGTCGCGCGTGACGGCGGCGCTCGTGGCGCGCGCGGCCGCGGCCGGGGACGCCTTCGCGCGCGGCATCTGGGACGACGCGGAGCGGTACCTGGGTCAAGCCATAGCCAACTACGTCACGCTCCTGAACCCGGAGCTTCTCGTGCTGGGCGGCGGCGTCATGACGACGGTGCCTGGGCTGGCCCCGGCGCTCGAGCGGCAGGTGCGGGCTCACGCCACCGTCCTCTCCCGGGATGTCAGGGTCGCTCACGCCGGCCTCGGCGACTCCTCGGCCATCTTCGGGGCGGCCGACCGCGTCTGGGGGCAGGTGTGAGCGCCGCCGTGCGCTGGGCGGGGCGGGCGCGCTCGCACCTCGAGCGGCACGCGGACGCCTGGCTTGCGGGCGGGCTCGGGGTGCTGACGCTCCTGTCGCGCTGGCCGTACCGGGCCCGGATGCTCTACAACTGGGACGCGGTGCAGTTCGCCCTCGCGCTGCGGGAGTTCGACGTCGCCAAGCACCAGCCTCACCCGCCCGGGTATCTGCTCTATGTCGGCCTTGGGCGCCTGCTGAACATCCCGCTGGCTGATCCGAACCTCGCGTACGTCGCGCTCGCCATGCTCTTCAGCGCCGCCACGACGGTGACCGTCTACTGGCTGGCGCGCGCGCTGTACGAGCGCGCCACTGCCGCGTCGGCGGCGGCGCTCCTGGCCGTCAGCCCGCTTTTCTGGTTCTACGGCTCGGTGGGGCTGACATACGCGGGCGAGGCCTTTGGCGCCTCCCTCGTCGCGGCCCTCGCGTACGGCGCGCTCCGCGGCGATGCGCGCTGCCTCTACTGGGGCGCGGTGGCGTTGGGGCTCGTGGGCGGCATCCGGCCGTCGGTGCTGGTGCTGCTCTTCCCACTCTGCGTCGGCTGCGCGGTTGTCGGCATTCGCGGCGCGCGGCGGTTGGCGCTCGCGGCGGCGCTCCTGCTGGTCGCCGTGCTCTCGTGGTTCCTGCCGCTCGTCTGGCTCAGCGGCGGCCTCAACGCCTATCTCCGCGCCTCGACCCAGCTCTACGGTTCCGTTGTCCTGCCGACCTCCGTGTTGGGCGGCTCGATCGACGTGACGCTGGCCCAGGCCCGCTATGTCCTGGCCTCCGTGATCGTCGGCCTGGGCCCGCTGGCCCTGGCGGCCTTCGCGCTGCCGCTCTACGCGCGGCGCGCCGGATGGGGCAGGGCGGAATGGTTCCTCCTTGTCTGGATCGTGCCGCCCGCGGTCTTCTACACCCTCGTGCACTTCGGCCAGGCGGGTTATGTCCTAACCTTCCTGCCAGCGCTCGTCATCCTGTTGAGCCGCGTCCTGGCCGAAGCCATCGCGGTGGGCTCCGAGCGCCTCCGCCGCCCGAATTGGCGCTGGGGGCTGACGGCGGCGGCGATCGTGCCGCTCTGCCTCGTGAGCACGGGCTTCTTCGTCAGCGCGCGCCCGGTGCCGCGCCATTTCGACAACCGTACCGGCGACGCGTGGGTCTGGCGCGCGAAGGATGAGGCGAACGACTGGATCATGAGCCGGACCGTCGCGGCGCTGCGCGAGCACGAGGCGGTGATCCGCACCTATGTCGAGACCATCCGCGCCGTCTACGACCCGGCGGACACGGCGCTGCTCACCGAGCTCGGCAACCCGCGCTCGTACCCGTGGCTGCGCCACGCGATGTTCTACCTGCCCGAATACGCGGTCTACCAGGTGCAGCTGGGCGAGATGCCGTTCGGTTTCTACGCGCCGCAGTCGGCCGCGACCATGATCCTGACGCCCGGCTCTACCGTCACCGTCCCGCGCCGCGTGCGCCGGCTCGTCTGGTTCGTGGACCACTGGGACCCGACCGTGCCGCGGCCGCGGGGCCTGCAGGAGATCCGGCTGCCGTACGGCCGCTTCCTCTACGTTCTGCCGCTGGGCCGCGGGCGCGCGCAGCACGCGGGCTACACCTTCGTCCGCGACAAGCGGTGAAGGGACGGGGCGCGCTCGTCCTCACCGCCGCCGCCCTCGCCGCGGCGCTCGGGTTCTTCCTCCAGCGCGAGCGGCTCATCGCCGGGCCCGTGGGCCTCCACGGCTTTCCCCTCGACGACGCGTGGATCCACTTCCAGTTCGCCCGCAACGTGGCCGAGGGGCACGGCTTCGCGTACAACCCCGGCGTCCCCGTCTCGGGCTCGACGGCGCCGCTCTGGACCTTGCTGCTGGCGGGTCTCTTCAAGGCGGGAGGGGCCTACCCGGCGTGGGCGAAGGCGGCCGGTGTTGCCGGAGCCCTCGGCGCCGCGTGGCTGGCGCGGCGGCTGGCCCTTACATGGACGGGGGACACCGCCCTCGGCCTCACGGCGGCGCTCGTGACAGCGTGGAGCGCGCCCATGGTCTGGGGTGCGCTCTCCGGGATGGAGGTAACGCTCGCCGCCCTCCTCGTGACGGCGGCCCTCGCCGCGCACGCGGCGGGCCGCGCCCCGATCGCGGCCGCGCTCGCCGGTCTGGCCGTGCTCGCGCGCCCCGAGTCGGTCCTGCTGGTCCCGCTTCTCTGGCTGGCGGGACCGCTGACTGTCAGGCGCTCGGCCATCGTGTGGGGCCTCCCCGCGGTCATCCTCCTCCCGTGGGTGGCGTTCAACGTGAGGACCACTGGGACGCCGCTCCCGGCCACGGCCGCGGCCAAGATCGAGGGCGGGCTCCTGGGCCTGCTCTCGGGCGCACGCGAGTCCGCGGTGACCACCTTCCTCGGGAGGCCCTGGCAGTTCGAGCGGGAGTGGATAGCCTGGCTGGCCTCGGTGAACGTGCTACTGCCCGTTTTGCTACTGCCCGGGCTCTGGGTGTTGTGGCGGCGGGGCGGGCGCGCCTGGGCGCTGCCGGCCTCCATCCTCCTTCTCCACCCGCTCGGCATGGCGCTCCTGGCTCCCTATCGGGGTCCGGCCTTCCAGGAGGGGCGCTACTCGATACAGCTTCTGCCGCTGGCCATCGTGGTGGCGGTGAGCGCCTTCGTCCCCCTCGTGTCAATGGCGCGGTCCCGTCCGTCGTGGGGGCGGGTGGCGTGCGCGCTGCTGCTGGTCGCCTCACTCGCCTCGCTCGGCCCCGGCGCGACACGGTATGCCTGGGCCGTGCAGAACATCGACGCCATGCAGGTGGGCCTTGGGCGCTGGGTCGACGCGTACACGCCCGCCGGGGCGCGGCTCGCGCTCAACGACGTAGGGGCCATCGGCTATCTCGGGCGGCGGGAGGTGGTGGACGTGATGGGTCTCCTGACGCCGGCCATCATTCCGTACCGCCGCGACGGTGAAGCGGGGATCCTTCGCTATCTCGAGCGCGCCTGCCCCGACTACCTCATCATCTTTCCCGCGTGGTTCCCGGCGCTCTCGACGCGCGCCGACCGCTTCACGCCCATCCACCGGGTCAGGCTCGAACACAATACCGTGGCCGGCGCCGACGAGATGGTGGTCTACGAGACCGTCTGGAACCGCTGGCGCCCCGGTCCTCTGGCCTGTCCGGGCCCCGGCTAGGCGGGATATACTCCTTCAATGATGAGTCGATCGAGGCGCGCGATGTTCCCGGCCGGCTTCCTGAGCTTGGCGACCTTTGGGCTGAGCTTGGCGATCCTTGGGCTGTGCTTGGCGACCCTTGGGCTCTGGCCCGCGCCGGCGTGGGCCCAGATGTACCGCTGGACCGACGAGCAGGGCGGCATCCACTACAGCCAGGGGATCTACAGCGTGCCGGAGCGCTTCCGGTCGAAGGCGCAGCTCCTCGCCTATCCGGAGAGACCGGCGGCGCCCGCCGAGAGCGCGTCGCCGGCAGGGGGTGAGGTGTCCGGAGTGACGCGCATCCCCTTCACGCCGGGCAAGCCCATCATGGTGTCCGTCAAGATCAACGGTGAGGGATCGGCGCAGCTCATGCTCGACACCGGGGCGTCGGTGACCGTGATCAACCCGCGCGTGCTGGCCGGGATGGGCATCGGCTCGCGCGAGGCCGTGCGCGGATCGGTCAAGGGCGCCACGGGCACAGCCGACGTCCTCTTCGTGCCCGTGCAGAGCATCGAGGTGGGCGGCGCGCGCTCGGGCCCGCTCCGCGTCGCGGCGCACGACGTCGATCTGGGGCAGGGTGACGGGCTCCTGGGCCGCGACTTCCTCGACCAGTTCAAGGTCAATATCGACAGCACGGCCGGCGTCGTGACGATCTCCCCCAAGTAGCCGCCATGGGTGGAGCGCGTCGGCTGCCTCGCTCGGCACTCGCGGCTCTGGTGCTGATGCTGACCCTGGCGCCGGGTGCCCACGCCCAGCTCTACCGCTGGACAGACGAGAAGGGTGAGACCCACTTCGGCCAGGGGGTGGACAGCATACCCGAGCGCTACCGCAGTCGAGCCAGCGCCGTCGGGAGGGTGGACCCGCCGCCGGCGCCCTCGGGGCCGGCCGCGGCGACAGTCACGGATGGTGTCACGCGCATAAGGTTCGCGCCGGGACTCCCCATCATGGTGACGGCGAAGATCAACGGGCGGGCGCCGGTGCAGCTCGTGCTCGATACCGGCGCCACCCGGACCACCATCAGTCCCACCGCGCTGATCGGGCTCGGGGTTACCTACCGCGACGCCCCCAAGGTCCAGATTCGCGGCGTGACCGGCAGCGCGTCCGCCTACCTCGTGAGCCTCGAGAGCGTGGAAGTGGGCGGGGCCCGCGTTGGCCCTTTGCGTGTGTTCTCGCACGACGCCCAACTGGGCCGCGGCGCGGAGGGTCTCCTCGGGCGGGACTTTTTGGACCACTTCCGCGTCACCATCGACAACGCCCGCGGCGTCGTCGAGCTCGCGCCAAAGTAGCCCTCGCCGGGCCGTCCGCCGGACCTCCCGCCGGGGGGCTTTCTTGCCCTAAACACCCATCGGTGTTACGTTTCTTCCTCTATGGACTACAAGGACACGCTCAACCTCCCGAAGACGTCCTTTCCGATGAAGGCGAACCTGCCCAAGCTCGAGCCGGAGATGCTCAAGCAGTGGGAGGAGATGGACATCTACAGCCGCCTCCGCGAGGCTTCGGCGAAGCGCCCCCTCTGGATCCTCCACGACGGTCCCCCCTACGCCAACAACCGCATACACATGGGCACCGCGCTCAACAAGATTCTGAAGGACTTCGTCGTTAAGTCGCGCTCGATGCTGGGACACAACGCCGTCTACGTGCCCGGCTGGGACTGCCACGGGCTACCGATCGAGCACGAGGTGGACAAGGAGCTCGGCCTCGACACGGCGAGCCTGGATGTGCGGCGGGCCATGGACCCCATGGAGAAGATCCGCCGCTGCCGCGAGCACGCGCGCAAGTTCATCGACATCCAGCGCGAGGAGTTCACGCGGCTGGGCGTCTTCGGCGACTGGAAGAACCCGTACATCACGATGGAGCCGGCCTACCAGGCGGTGATCGCGCGGGAGTTCGGCCGGTTCGTCGGGCGCGGCATCGTCTACAAGGGTCTCAAGCCCGTGCACTGGTGCATGCACTGCAAGACGGCGCTTGCGCAAGCCGAGGTCGAGTACGAAGACCAGACCACGCCCTCGGTCTACGTCAAGTTCCCCGTCAAGTCCGCGTCGCCTGCTCTCCTACGTGCCTTAGGCGTCAAGCGCGCCTCGCTCGTGATCTGGACCACGACGCCCTGGACCCTGCCCGCCAACCTCGCCATCGCGGTCCACCCGGGCGAAACGTACACCACGGTCGAGATGGACGGCGAGACCCTCGTCGTCGCGCGCCCGCTGGCCGAGGCATTCGCCGGGCTGCCGGGCGTTCGCGGGCGCGCCGCCCTCACGGCCGTGGCCGTGCCGGGCAGCGCGCTCGAGGGCACCGTCGCCCGTCACCCGTGGATCGACCGCGACGTGCCCGTGCTCGCGGCCGAGTTCGTCGCCATGGACACGGGCACGGGGCTCGTGCACATCGCCCCCGGACACGGCGAGGAGGATTACGAGCTCGGGCGCAAGGCGGGGCTCAAGATCTACAACCCCGTGGACGACGACGGACGGTTCGTGCCCGAAGTGACCGAGTTCGGTGGCCTGACAGTGTGGGAGGCCAACCCGAAGATCATCGCGCACCTGAAGCAGGTGGGCGCGCTCGTTGCCGAGGTCCCGCTCAGCCACGAGTACCCGCACTGCTGGCGCTGCAAGAACCCGACGCTCTTCCGTGCCACGGAGCAGTGGTTCATCTCGATGGACAAGACGGGTCTGCGCCAGCGCGCCCTCGACGCCATCCAGCACGAGATAGCCTGGATCCCGGCCTGGGGGCGCGAGCGTATCTTCAACATGGTTGCCCACCGCCCCGACTGGACGATCTCGCGCCAGCGCGTCTGGGGCGTGCCGATCGTGGCTTTCTACTGCTCGGGGTGCGAGGCGCTGCTCCTCGAGGAGCGGCTGGTCGAGCACGTCGCCGCGATCATGCGCGATGGGCGGGGCGCCGACGAGTGGCACGCGCGCGCCGCGAAGGATCTGCTGCCTCCCGGCACGCGCTGTCCCAAGTGCGGCGGCGCGGAGTTCCGCAAGGAGACGGACATCCTCGACGTCTGGTTCGACTCGGGGTGCAGCCACGCGGCGGTGCTCGAGACGCGGCCCGAGCTCCGCTGGCCGGCCGAGATGTACCTCGAGGGCTCGGACCAGCACCGCGGCTGGTTCCAACACTCGCTGCTCGAGGCCGTCGGCACGCGTGACCGCGCGCCGTACCGCTCGTGTCTCACCCACGGCTTCGTCGTGGACGGTGAGGGCCGCAAGATGTCCAAGTCGCAGGGCAACTACGTCACGCAGGAGGAGCTGCTCCCGAAGTACGGCGCCGACGTGCTGAGGCTCTGGGTCGCGTCGGAGGACTACTCCGAGGACATCCGTCTCTCGAAGGAGATCCTGAACCGACTGTCCGACGCCTACCGGCGGATCCGGAACACCTTCCGCTTCCTTCTCGGCACGCTCGCCGACTTCGACCCCGAGCGCGACCGGGTGTCGTACGACCAGATGGACGAGATCGACCGCTGGGCGCTCCTGCGCCTGGGGGAGCTGATCGCACGCGTGCGCCGGGCCTACGACGAGTACCAGTTCCACGTCGTGTTCCACACCGCGCACAACTTCTGCGCCGTGGACCTGTCGGCGCTCTACCTCGACATCATCAAGGACCGCCTGTACGTGTCGGCGTCCGACGACCCCAAGCGGCGCGCGGCGCAGACGGTGTGCTTCGAAGTGCTGACGGCGCTGGCGCGGCTCCTGGCGCCCGTCCTCAGCTTTACCGCCGACGAGGTCTGGGGCTACATCCCCGGCCGGGGCAAGCCCGAGAGCGTCCACCTCGTCACCTTCCCCGAGGAGCGCGGCGAGTGGATCAACGAGCGGCTCGGCGGCGAGTGGGAGCGCCTGCTCGAGGTGCGCGGCGAGGTCTCGCGCGCGCTCGAGACAGCGCGCAAGCAGGGGCTGATCGGCAAGGGTATCGACGCCGTCGTCTACGTCACGAGCGCGCCCGAGGAGCAGTGGCGCCCGCTGCTCGCCGGCAAGGGCGAAGAGCTGCTCGCGACGCTCTTCAACGTGTCGGCCGTGAGACTCGCTTCGCTGGCGCCCCACGGCGCCGGGATCGCCTACGACAGCCAGGACATTCCGGGGCTGGCGCTGGCCGTCGTTCCCGGGCAGGCCCTCGGGTGGAAGAAGTGCGACCGCTGCTGGACCTGGAGCGCGGGCGTGGGGGCGGACGCCCGGCACCCCGCGCTCTGCGATCGCTGCATGCCGGTGGTGCTCGCCCGCTCATGAGGCTGGTGGCGGCGCTGGGCGGGATTGTCCTGATCCTCGACCAGGCCGCGAAGTGGCTCGCGCTGCGCCGCCTGGGACCCGGCGTCCCAGTGAACATGATCGACGGCTTCTTCTCGCTGACCCTCGTGATGAACCCGGGCCTGGCGTTCGGAATGCTTGGTAGCGTCCCGCGCGGCTGGCGCTGGATCGTCGCGCTGCTCTCCATCGGGGCCCTCGGCGTCCTCGCGGCGCTGGCCACGCGCCTCCTGCCTGAGGGCGGGCTCGTCGCGGCCGTCGCCATCGGCATGATCTTCGGCGGCGCGGCGGGCAACCTGATCGACCGCGCGCGCTTCGGGGCCGTGGTGGACTTCCTCGACTTCTACTGGCGCGGGTGGCACTGGCCCGCCTTCAACGTCGCCGATTCGGCCATCAGCGTGGGCGTGGCGCTCCTCGCGCTGCGCATGCTGACAGCGAAGCCGCCGCGGACATGACGATCGGGGCCGCCCGGCGCGTGGGGACATCCGTGGGCGCGGCCGAGGCGGGCCGCCGCCTCGACCTGTGGCTGGCCACGCAGCTGCCCGACCTGTCACGCACCCGCATCAAGGCGCTCGTGGACGGCGGCCACGTCAGCGTGAACGGCGCCGCGCGCAAGGCCGCGCACCGGCTCAAGGTGGGCGAGAGGGTCGACGTCGTGGTCCCGCCGCCCGCGCCGGAGGTATTGGCCGCCGAGGCGATCCCCCTTACGATCGTCTACGAGGACGCCCACATCCTCGTCGTGGACAAGCCCGCGGGCATGGTGACGCACCCGGGAGCGGGACGGTCCACCGGCACCCTGGCCGCCGCCGCGCTGGCGCACGCCCCGGAGATCGCGGGGGTCGGAGGTCCGCGTCGGCCCGGCATCGTCCACCGCCTCGACAAGGGCACGTCCGGGCTCATCGTGCTCGCGAAGACCCGCCAGGCGTACGACGCGCTCACGGTAGAGCTTCAGCAGCGCACCATGTCGCGCCGCTACCTGTGCCTCGCCCATGGCGTCATCGCGCCCCACGACGGCACGATCGACGCGCCGATCGTGCGCGACCCGCGCTCGCGGGTGCGCATGGCCGTCGCGCGCGCGGGCACGGGCAAGCGCGCCGTCACGCGCTTCCGCGCGCTCGAGCGTTTCGCGGGCTACACGTATCTCGAGTGCCGGCTCGAGACGGGCCGCACCCACCAGATCCGCGTCCACCTGGCATCGCTGGGTCACCCGCTGGTGGGCGATGCGACGTACGGCGCCAAGCGCGCGCGGCAGTACGACACGCTGCCGGCCGATCTCGTCGAGGGTCTAGGCGGCGTGGCCCTGCACGCGGCCGGGCTGTCCTTTGTCCACCCGGCGACGGGTGAGACGGTCGAATTGTCGTCTCCATTGCCCAACAGGATCGCCCGCCTCCTGTCTCATCTACGCAAATGACACAGCATCGTTCATCGTCATTTATCCTCAACATGCCTCTTGGCATGTTGAACGTGGGTGATAAGTTCGCGCCAACGCGCGACTTGCGAACAGCCGTGCCCGCTCAACCGGTGATGGCACGGCCCGTGCTAATCTAGTGATGATCATGAAGACGCTCACCGCGGTGATCCTGGCGGCCGGCGAGTCCAAGCGCATGCGCGGGAGCCGTCCCAAGGCGCTGCACCTGCTCGGCGGGCGGCGGCTCATCGACTACCCCGTGCGGGTTGCCCGCGCGCTCGGCGCGCGGAGAGTCCTGGTCGTCGGCCGAGGCGCCGACGACGTGCGCGCGGCCGTCGGCGAGTCGCCCGATCTCGCCTACGTCGAACAGAAGGAGCGGCTCGGCACCGCGCACGCGCTCCTCCGGGCGCGCGGCGCCTGCGGCGATGGCGCGGGCGCCGTCCTCGTGCTGCCGGGCGATCAGCCGCTCATGTCAGAAGCCCTCCTGCGCGCGTTGGTCGACCACCACCGCTCAACGGCGGCCGCCGCGACGCTCCTCACGGCCGAGGCCGAGGATCCGGCGGGCTACGGGCGCGTGATCCGCGAGGGCGGCCGGCCGGTCGCCATCATCGAGCACCGCGACGCGACCCCCGCCCAAAGGGCGATTCGCGAGATCGGCACGAGCACGTACTGCTTCGACGCCAGGCGGCTCTGGCCCGCGCTCGACCGCGTGACGCCGCAGAATGATCAGGGCGAGCACTATCTGACCGACGTCGTCTCGATTCTCGCCGCGAGCGGGGCGCCGGTCGAAGCGCTGGCGGCGCCGCATCCTGAGGAGTGCATGGGCATCAACGACCGAAAGCAGCTGGCCGAAGTGGCGGCGGTGCTTCGGCGGCGCACCCTCGAGCGCCTGATGGTGGAGGGCGTCACCATCCTGGATCCGGCGGCGACGTACGTGGACGATACGGTCGCGGTCGGGGCCGACACGGTGATCTACCCGGGCGCCGTGCTGGAGGGCACGACCGCGATAGGCGCGGAGTGCGTCGTGGGGTCGGGCTGCCACGTGAGCGGCAGCCGCATCGGCGACCGGGTCACCCTCAGGCCCTACTGCGTGCTGTCCGACGCCATCGTCGAGGCCGAGGCCCAGCTCGGCCCGTTCTGCCACCTGCGCCCGCAGTCGCACGTCGGCGCCGGCGCCAGGATCGGCAACTTCGTGGAGCTGAAGAAGTCGAAGATCGGCCGCGGCGCCAAGGTGCCGCACCTCTCGTATATCGGGGACGCCACCGTCGGCGACAACGCGAACATCGGCGCGGGCACTATCACCTGCAACTACGACGGCGTCGCCAAGCACGAGACCAAGATCGGCGCCGGCGCATTCGTCGGCACCAACTCGAGCCTCGTGGCGCCCGTCACCATCGGGGAGGGCGCCTACGTGGGCGCGGGCTCGGTGATCACCAAGAGCGTTCCAGCCGGGGCGCTGGCCGTCGCCCGCGCGCGCCAGGAAGTGCGCGCGGGCTGGGCCGCCCGCAAGAAGAAAACCCGGAAGGCCAAGGACTGACGCCATGTGCGGGATCGTCGGCTACATCGGTGACAAGGACGCGGTGGGCGTCATCGTGGACGGGCTCAAGCGCCTCGAGTACCGCGGCTACGACTCGGCCGGCGTGGCCGTGCTGGGGCCCGAGGGGCTCGAGGTCCGGCGCGCGGCCGGGCGCATCAAGGTGCTCGAAGGCCTGCTGCGCGAGCACCCCGTGCACGGGCGCATCGGCATCGGCCACACGCGCTGGGCCACGCACGGGCGGCCCACCGACGACAACGCCCATCCCCACACGGACGGCTCGGGCACCCTCGTCGTGGTCCACAACGGCATCATCGAGAACTACCTGCCGATCAAGGAGCGGCTGAGGGCCGAGGGGCACGTCTTCACGTCGGAGACCGACACGGAGGTCATCGCGCACCTGATCGAGCGGCACCTCAAAGACACGCCCCGATTGGACGACGCGGTCCGCCGGGCGCTCCGGGAGCTCCGAGGCTCCTACGCCATCGTGGTGCTGTCCAAGGCCGCGCCCGACCGGTTGGTCGCGGCCAAGCACGGCGCCGGCAGCGTCGTGGTGGGGCTGGGGCAGGGGGAGACCTACCTCGCTTCCGACATCCCCGCCCTGCTGGCGCATACCCGCGATGTCGTCATCCTCGAGGACGAGGATGTGGCGGTGGTGACGCGGCACGGCGTCGAGATCTCGGATCTCGCCGGCGCGCCCGTCTCGCGCACGGCCACCCGGATCATGTGGGACCCGATTCTCGCGGAGAAGGGCGGCTACCGGCACTTCATGCTGAAGGAGATCTACGAGCAGCCGCGCGCCGTGGCGGACACGCTGCGCGGCCGGGTGTCGCCCGAGAGCGGCACCGTGGTGCTGCCCGAGATCGGCCTCGACCCGGACGTGGTGGCGGGCCTCCAGCGCGTCGTCTTCATCGCGTGCGGGACGTCGTACCACGCCGCCATCGTCGGCCGCTTCATGGTCGAGCGGCTGGCAGGGCTGTCGGCCGAGGTCGACCTGGGCTCGGAGTTCCGCTACCGCGACGCCGTGCTCGGGCCCGAGACGCTCGTGGTGGCGCTGTCCCAGTCGGGCGAGACGGCCGACACGCTCGGCGCCGTCAAGGCCGCGCGCGACCGCGGGGCGCCCATCGTCGGCATCACCAACGTGGTCGGCTCGGCGCTCGCCCGCGAGTCCACGGGCGTGCTCTACACCCACGCGGGGCCCGAGATCGGCGTGGCCTCCTCGAAGACCTTCACCGCGACCCTCGCGGCCTGCTATCTCCTGGCGCTCTGGCTGGGCCGCCGGCGGGGGGCGCTCCTGGCCGAGGACGGCCGCAAGCACATCCAGGGGCTGCTCGAGCTGCCCCGGCTGATGGAGCGGGCTCTCGAGAAGGAGCCCGAGATCGCCGAGCTCGCGAAGGAGCTGGCCGCGTACAAGAACTTCCTCTTCCTCGGGCGCGGCATCCACTACCCGATCGCCCTCGAGGGCGCCCTCAAGCTCAAGGAGCTGTCGTACCTCCACGCCGAGGGCTACCCTGCGGGGGAGATGAAGCACGGCCCCATCGCGCTGATCGACGACACGATGCCGGTGGTCGCGCTGACCCCGCGGGATTCCTCCTACGACCGGATGATGGGCACCGTCGAGGAGGTGCGCGCCCGGGACGGCCGCATCATCGCCCTTGCCCACGAGGGCGACCGCGAGATCGGCGCGCGCGCCTCGCGCGTGCTGACGGTGCCGGCCGCCGCCGAGCTGCTCTCGCCCATCCTGATGGCCATCCCGCTCCAGCTCCTGGCCTACCACGTCGCGGTTCGCCTCGGGCGCGACGTGGACCAGCCGCGGAATCTCGCGAAGTCCGTCACCGTCGAATAGCCGCGCCGGCGTACTGGGCCAATTTACTTCGCCAGATTTACTTAGCCCTCGCCTCGCGGCGGGGCCGCTCAGCTCGAACCTCCACGTTCTCGATCGCCAGCGACGCTCAACGTACAACTGTCTCAGCCCTCGCCTCGTGGCTGCGCGACTCAGCTCGAACTGCCACGTACGCTAGGCAAAGCTGGCTCCCTCGGGCGTGGCCGTTCGAGGTGAGGGGCGTAGCCCCGAGGCGAGAGCTGGGTTGATCTGGCTCGCAACTTGACCCAGTACGCACGCCCGAGCTGAGCCGCTGTGGGATGACGCGGCGCCGCTGTGATATCGTACATATCCATGCTGCGGTCCGCCGTCGCCCCGGAGACAGTTCTCGCCTCGCTCAATCCCGCCCAGCAGCAGGCCGTCCAGGCGACCAAGGGCCCGGTGCTGGTGCTGGCCGGCGCCGGAAGCGGCAAGACGCGCGTCATCGCCCACCGGATCGCGTGGCTCCTCGGCGTCGAGGGCGTCCATCCGCGCCACGTGCTTGCCGTGACCTTCACCAACAGGGCCGCGGGAGAGATGCGGCGCCGGGTCGAGGACCTCGTCCTGCCGGCCGGGATCCGCCCGCCGCTCATCGCCACGTTCCACTCGACCTGCGTGCGCATCCTGCGCGAGCGCGCGACGCTGGTCGGGCTTACGCCGTCCTTCGTCATCTACGACGAGGAGGATCGGCTCACGCTGGTCAAGGAGGCCATGCGCGAGCTCGACATGGACGAGCGGCAGCAGACGCCCGCCTCCATCGTCCACCGCATCAGCCACGCCAAGAACCAGATGCTGTCCGTGGAAGAAGCCGAGCGCCTCGCCCGTACGCCCCGCGAGGAGCGCATCGCGACGCTCTACCGGAGATACGAAGAGAAGCTGCGGGCGGCGGGCGGCGCCGACTTCGACGACCTCCTGCTCCTGGTCGTGCGGCTCTTCGAGACGTCCCGCGAGGCGCTCGCCTGGTACCGCGCGCTCTGGACCCACGTGCTGGTGGACGAGTACCAGGACACCAACCGCGCCCAGTACCGCATCATCCAGCTCCTGACCCAGGAGCACAGGAACCTCTGCGTCGTCGGCGACCCCGACCAGTCCGTGTACCGCTGGCGCGGGGCCGACCTGCGCAACATCCTCGACTTCGAGAAGGACTTCCCCGACTGCCTCGTGGTGCCGCTCGAGCAGAACTACCGCTCGACCAAGCGCATCCTCGACATCGCCTCGGCGGTCATCGCGAACAACCGCGCGCGCCGGGACAAGCGCCTCTGGACGGAGAACGACGAAGGCGAGCGGGCGCAGGTCTACCGCGCCTGGGACGAGAACGAGGAGGCGGGCTGGGTGGCGCAGACGGTCCGGTCCCTGCACGGCCAGGGCCTGGACTACGACGACGTGGCGTTGTTCTACCGGACCAACGCCCAGTCGCGCGTGCTCGAAGACGCGCTCCGGCGCGCGAGCATTCCCTACGTCATCGTGGGCGGCGTTCGCTTCTACGAGCGGCGCGAGATCAAGGACGTGATCGCCTACCTGCGTCTCGCGGTCAACCCGGCGGACAACGTCGCCTTCCGCCGAGCCGTCGCGGCGCCCAGCCGCGGCATCGGCAAGGCCACGCTCGACCGCCTGTCCGAGGCCGCGCGGGGGCGCGGGATCCCGCTCTTGGCGGCCTGCGCGGCGCTACCCGCCGACGTGACGCCCAAGGCGCGCCGCGCCCTCGAAGACTTTGCGCGGCTCCTTGCCCGCCTGGCCGAGCGGCGGGCGACCATGACCGTGCCGGCGCTCATCGACCTAGTGGCGGGCAGCTCCGGCTACCGCGATGCCCTCAAGGCGCAGCGGACGGCCGAGGCCGACGCGCGGCTCGAGAACATCGAAGAGTTGGTGGCGGCCTCCGAGGAGTTCGTCGTCGCCCAGGAGGCGGCGGGCGCCGAGGGCGCGCCGCTCGAAGCCTTCCTCGACTCGATCGCTCTCGTGGCTGACGTGGATTCCCTCGACGACACGGACGAAGGCGTCACGCTCATGACGCTTCACTCGGCCAAGGGGCTCGAGTTCCCAGCGGTCTTCCTCACCGGGTTGGAGGAGGGCGTCTTCCCGCACTCGCGCTCCATGAACGACGCCGAGGAGCTCGAGGAGGAGCGCCGGCTCTTCTACGTCGGCGTCACGCGGGCGGAACAGCGGCTGTGGCTCTCCTACGCCCTCCACAGGCGCATCCAGGGCTATGGCGCGGGGGAGCCATCGCGTTTTCTGTTGGAAGTTCCGGAGGCGCAGCTCGTGCTACTCAACGCGTCGCGGCCCTCGCCTACCGTGCCGCGCGCGGCGGCGGCAAGCCTGCCGGCGGTGGTGGAGGACCCCGACCTGCCATTCCGCGTCGGCGCGAAGCTCCGCCACGCGCGCTGGGGCGAGGGGCTCCTGGTCGGCATCCAGAGAGAAGGCAGCGACGTCATCGCCACCGTCCACTTCGCCAGCGTCGGCCGCAAGCGCCTCTCCCTCCAATACGCGCACTTGGAGGAGATCTAGGGATGTCTGCGGACGGGGGGAGTACGGGGGCCAGATTGTGGGCGTCCGCTCGCCTCGCCGGCGGCTGCAGCTCGCCAGGCGGGCCCCCGTTACCGGAGGAGCTGTAGTTATGGCCGAGCCGAAGATCACGATGAAGGAAGTGGACCACGTGGCCCGTTTGGCGCGCCTGGCGCTCTCGGCGGCCGAGAAGGAGCGCATGCGCCGCGAGCTCGACGGCATCCTGTCCTATATCGACAAGCTCCGGGCGCTCCGCACCGAGGGCGTGCCGCCGACCTCCCACGCCGTGCCCATGACCAACGTGATGCGCGAGGACGTGCCCGCGCCGTCGCTGCCGCAGGCCGAGATGCTGGCGAACGCGCCCGACCGGAGCGGCGAGTTCTTCCGCGTGCCCCGAATCATCGAAGAGTCCATCGAAGAGTAAAGGGATGCTGACCGACCTCACGATCCACGAATTGGGCGCGCGCTTCCGGCGGGGAGACGCGACGCCTACGCAGGCCGCGCGGGAGTATCTCGCGCGCATCGCGGCGCTCGATCCCACGGTGAAGGCGTACCTGACCGTCACGGGCGATGCCGCGCTCGCCAGGGCGGCGGAGGCGGACGCGCGCTTCAAGTCCGGCGCGCCCCTCGGCCCGCTCGATGGCGTCCCGCTCGGCGTCAAGGACGTGTTCTGCACGCGGGGCGTGCGGACCACCTGCGGCTCGAAGATCCTCGAGGGATTCGTGCCGCCCTACGATGCGACGGTCGTCGCCAGGCTCCTCGGAGCCGGCGCGGTCATCCTGGGCAAGCTCAACATGGACGAGTTCGCCATGGGCTCCTCCACGGAGAACTCGGCCTATTTCACGACGCGCAACCCGTGGGATCTCTCGCGGGTGCCCGGCGGGTCTTCCGGAGGCTCGGCGGCCGCCGTGGCCGCCGACCTCGCGGCGGCGACGCTCGGCACCGACACGGGCGGCTCCATCCGCCAGCCCGCGGCCTTCTGCGGCAACGTCGGCCTCAAGCCGACCTACGGGCGCGTCTCGCGCTTCGGCCTCGTCGCCTTCGCGTCGTCCCTCGACCAGGTCGGCCCGTTCGCCAAGGACGTCCTGGACGCCGCGCTGATGCTCCAGGCGATAGCGGGCCACGACCCCCTGGACTCGACCTCGGCCGCGATCCCGGTGCCGGACTACGCGGCGGAGCTCGGGCTGGGTGTCCAGGGCCTGAAGGTCGGGATTCCCGCGGAGTATTTCATCGAGGGACTGGACGCGGAAGTCGAAGCGGCGGTGCGGGCGGCCATCGAGACGTTGAAGGGCCTTGGGGCGAAGACCGAGAGCATCTCGCTGCCGCATACCGAGTACGGCCTCGCCGCGTACTACCTGATCGCGCCGGCCGAGTGCTCCTCCAACCTCGCGCGCTACGACGGGGTCAAGTACGGCCTGCGCGTCCCCGGCGCGCGCGATCTCATCGACATGTACAGCCGGACGCGCGGGGTGGGGTTCGGCGCCGAGGTCAAGCGGCGCGTCATGCTCGGCACGTACGCGCTCTCCGCCGGCTACTACGACGCCTACTACGGCAAGGCGCAGAAGGTGCGCACGCTCGTCCAGCGCGATTTCCAGAAAGCCTTCGAGCGCGTGGACGTGATCGTGGCCCCGACCACGCCGAGCGTCGCGTTCAAGATCGGCGAGAAGGAAGACCCGCTCTCCATGTACCTCAACGACGTGTTCACCATTCCCGTCAACCTCGCGGGGCTGCCGGGGCTGTCCGTGCCGGCGGGCTTCACGAAGGCGGGGCTGCCGATCGGGCTCCAGGTCATCGGCAAGGCCTTCGACGAGGCGATGCTGCTGCGCACGGCCAGGGCGTACGAGGCGGCCACCACGTGGCGGGAGAGAAAGCCGGAGCTCGCCGCATGAGCGGGGCGTACGACGTCGTCATCGGCCTCGAGGTCCACGCGCAGCTCCTGACGCGGAGTAAGATGTTCTGCGGCTGCTCGACGGTCTTCGGCGCGCCGCCCAATACCCAGACCTGCCCCGTCTGCCAGGGCATGCCGGGGACGCTGCCGGTCATCAACCGGCGGGCGGTCGAGTTCGGGATCAAGACCTCGCTGGCGATCGACTGCATCGTGAACGCGGACAACCGCTTCGCGCGCAAGCACTACTACTACCCGGACATGCCGAAGAACTACCAGATCACCCAGTACGAGGAGCCGCTGGCGGAACACGGCCATCTCGACATCGAGGTGGACGGCGCCGCGCGCCGGATCGGCATCGAGCGCCTCCACCTCGAGGAGGACGTCGGCAAGCTCATCCACGAGGGCAGCCTCGAGACGGCGCAGTCGAGCCGGGTGGACTTCAACCGCGCCGGTGTGCCGCTCATGGAGATCGTCTCCAAGCCGGACATCCGCACCTCCGAGGAGGCGGGCGCCTACCTGCGGCGGCTCCGGGCCATCGTCGTCTACCTGGGTGTCTGCGACGGCAACATGGAAGAAGGGTCCATGCGCTGCGACGCCAACATCTCGCTGAAGCGGGCCGGGGCGACCCCGCTCGGGACCAAGGTTGAGGTCAAGAACATGAACTCCTTCCGGAACGTCCAGCACGCTCTCGAGTACGAGATCAAGCGGCAGGGCCGCGCGCTCGACGCCGGGGAGCGGATCGTGCCGGAGACGCGCCTCTGGGACCCCGACAAGGGGCAGACGGTCTCCATGCGCTCGAAGGAGTTCGCCCACGACTACCGCTTCTTCCCCGAGCCCGACCTTCCGCCTCTCAACGTCGAGGCGCGCTGGATCGAGGCCGTGCGCGCCACGCTGCCCGAGCTGCCGGCCGCCCGTCGCGTGCGCTTCATGCGGGCCCACGCGCTCACCGCCTACGACGCAGACCTTCTGACCGGGAGCCGCGCGCTGGCCGACTACTTCGAGGCCGCCGTCGCCCAATGCGGCAAGCCGAAGGCCGTTGCCAACTGGATCCTCAACGAGCTGCTTCGCGAGCTGCCCGGCGACGACGAGCGCGCGGTCGCGGCCTGCGCCATTTCGCCCGGTAATCTCGCGGGCCTCATCACGCTCATCGAGGACGGGACCATCAGCGGCAAGATCGCCAAGGACGTCTTCGAGAAGATGTACCGCTCGGGTGAGGATGCGCGGACTATCGTCAGCCGCGAGGGCCTGACCCAGGTCGCCGACGCGGGCGCGCTCGGCGCCGTCGTGGACGGGGTCCTGGCCGAGCACGCCAAGGTCGCCCTAGACTACAAGGCCGGCAAGAAGGCCGCCTTGGGTTTCCTCGTCGGGCAGGTCATGAAGGCGACGGCGGGCAAGGCAAGCCCCGGTGTCGTAAACTCCCTCCTGGCCGAAAAACTATCGAAACTCTGAAGGGTTAGATAGAATGGACGGAGCCCCATGATACGGCTCCACCGTGTCTGCAAGGTCTTCGAAAGCGGGCCGATGAAGCTGCCGGCCCTCAGCGACATCTCGTTCGCCGTCGAGAAGGGCGAGTTCGTCGTCCTCTCGGGCGCCAGCGGGGCCGGCAAGACGACGCTCCTTCGCCTCCTCTACGCCGACGAGCAGGTCTCGGACGGCGAGATCGAGGTCGCCGGCTTCGACCTCACGGCGCTGCGCCGCCGGGAAGTCCCGCTCCTCCGGCGCTCGCTCGGCATCGTCTTCCAGGACGCCAAGCTCCTCTCGGGCCGCACCGTCTTCGAGAACATCGCCTTCGTCCTGCGCGTCCTGGGCACCGCGCGCCGCGACATCACGCCACGGGCCTTCCAGGCGCTCAAGGCCGTCGGCCTGTCCTCGCGAGCCCAGGCCTATCCGGCCCAGCTCTCCCAGGGCGAGGCCCAGCGGGCCGCCCTTGCGCGGGCGATCGTGAAGTCCCCGGCGCTCCTGCTGGCCGACGAGCCCACGGGCAACCTGGACGAGGCGATGGCGGGCGAGATCCTCGACCTGATCAAGGACATCTCGAGCCGCGGCACCACGGTGCTGTTCGCGACTCACCAGGCGCGATTGGCCGCTCAGCTCAAGCGCCGGACCCTGAGGCTCGAAGGCGGCGTCTTGGTCAAGGACGAGGGATGAGCCCCAGATGCTGAGCCCCAGATGCTGAGCTTCATCGTCAGCGAGGCCCTCGTGGACCTCCGGCGCGCGGGCCGGGTCGGCGTCAGCGCCATCCTGCTCATCACCCTCTCGCTGACGGCGCTGGGCGGCTTCTGGCTGCTGTCCTTGAACCTCGGGCGGGCCGTCGGGCAGTGGCGCGACCGCGTCAGGGTGGTGGTCTTTCTTCGGGAAGAGCCGTCGACCGCCGCGCTCGCCGACCTTACCCGTCGCGTCGAAGCGCTCGACGGCGTCCAGCGCGTGCGCTACGTCGGGAAGGCCGAGGCGCTCCGCTCGCTGCGCCAGTCGCTCGGCTCCCAGGCCGGCGTCGTCGATCACCTGCCGCGCAACCCGCTGCCGGCCTCGCTCGAGGTGACGCCGGCCGAAGGCTCCACGACTCCTGAGGCTACTCGCGCGCTCGCCGGTCGGCTCGCCGCCTTCCCCGAGGCCGAGGAAGTCCAGGGCGGCGCGGAATGGGTCGAGGGCCTCGCCCGCTGGCAGCGTCTCTTCCAGATCGTAGGCCTCGCCGTGGGAGCCGTGCTGGCGCTGGCCGCCATCCTGACGGTGACGACCGCGACCACGCTGGTCCTGCACGCCCGCCGCGCGGAGACGGAGATCATGCGGCTCGTCGGCGCGAGCGAATCCGTCATCCGGCTCCCGCAGCTCCTGCAGGGCATGGTCCAGGGGCTGCTCGGCGCCGTCGTCGCGCTGGCTCTGCTCGAGGCGGCCTATGCCGTCGGGGCGCCACGGCTCGAGCCGCTGCTGCAGCTGACCTTGGGCCTGGCCCGCGCGGCCTTTCTCTCGCTGCTGCAGATCCTGTTCCTGATCGCGGGCGGCGCCCTCCTGGGCGCGCTGGGCGGCCTCTTGGCCCGCGGCCGGGTGACGGTGTGATGCGCGCCTCCCGGTCCGCGCCGGCGCTCCTGTTTCTCGTGCTGGCTCTCGCGTTGCCTGCGACGGGACAGCAGAAGAAGGACGGCGCGGACCTCAACGAGAAGGAGCGCGCGCTCCAGCAGGCGCAGAAGCGCCTCAAGGAGGAGCGCACCAAGGCTGCGGAGGCGCGCAAGCGCGAAGCCGGCATCCTCTCAGAGCTCGAGACGATCGACCGGCGGCTGAACGACAAGCGCAAGCAGGTCGCGCTGCTCGACGGGCGGATCAGGCGCACCCAGGCCGAGATGGGCGATCTCCAGCGCGATATCACCCGCCTCGAGAACATGCGCTCGGGACAGGAAGACGCCATGGCGCAGCGCCTGCGCGCGATGTACCGGATGCAGGTCCAGGGTGGGGCGCTGCCCGTCCTCCTCTCGGGCGACGACCCGGTCGCCCAAGCCGTGCGCCTTCGTCACCTGACCACGCTCGCGACGGTGGACGCCCGGATGATTCGAGAGTATCGTGTAACTTCCGAGGGTTTGGCGGACAGGAAGGGCAGGCTGGAGGCCCGCCGCGGGGAGATGTCGGCCCTCCGGACCGAGGCGGAGGGCGAGCGGGCCGAGGCGGACCGCGAGGCGGCCAAGCGGCGGGCCCTCCTCGCGCGGGTCAGGAACGAGCGGGTCTACCACGACCGGATGGTCGGGGAGCTTAGCGAGGCCACGCGGCGCCTGGAAGCCTTCATCCGGAACCTCCAGGAGAAGCGGCGGGTCGCGAAGGTCCCGCCGCCCTCTTCGAAGCCGCCGAAGGCGATGCCCGGTGAGGTCACGCCGGGAGTGGGGCTGGGGGCGATGCGCGGGCGGCTGGAGTGGCCCGCGCCGGGGCGGGTTGTCGAGGAGTACGGCACGCGCGTCAACCCGCGTTTCGGGACGAAGACGTTCCGAAACGGGATCGACATCGACGCCGCCGAGGGGGCGGGCGTCCACGTCGTCTTCCCGGGCCACGTGCTCTACACGGGCTGGTTCCGGGGGTACGGGAACCTGATCATCGTGGACCACGGCAGCGAGTACTACACGCTCTACGCTCACGTCGCCGACATGAAGGTGGCCGAGGGGGACGACGTCAGACAGGGACAGGTGATCGGCACGGTCGGGGACACGGGCTCACTCCAGGGGCCGCGCCTCTATTTCGAGGTGCGCTACCAGGGAAAGCCCCAGGACCCCGCTCAATGGCTCAGGCCCCGAGGGTAGGGGACAAATAGCAGGACCAAGGAGACCACGATGGGCTCGCTTCGGCACGTGAAGAAGGCGGTAATGATCGCGGCGGTCCTGCTCCTGCTCACCCTGTCGCTGGGCGGCGGGGTGGCCAGCAAGAGCAACGAGCAGGCGGCGACCTACGAGAACCTGCGCCTCTTCACGGAGGTGCTGTCGATCATCCAGAGCCAGTACGTCGACGAGCTGCCGCCCAAGGAGATCATCTACAGCGCCATCAAGGGCACGCTCCGGGGCCTCGACGCGCACTCCTCCTTCCTCGACTCCGAGATGTACCGCGAGATGCAGGTGGAGACCTCGGGCAGCTTCGGGGGCCTGGGGATCGAGATCACGCTGCGTGACGACGTCCTCACCGTCGTCACCCCCATCGAGGGCACGCCCGCCTACCGCGCCGGCGTCCAGCCCGGCGACCGCATCGTGAAGATCGAAGGCATCTCGACCAAGGACATGCAGCTGACCGACGCCGTCAAGCGCATGCGCGGCAAGCCGGGCAGCAAGATCGTCATCAGCCTGATCCGCGAGGGGTGGACGGAGCCGAAGGATTTCACGATCACCCGCGAGCAGATCCGGGTCCAGTCCGTCAAGAGCGCCGAACTCGAGCCCGGCATCGAGTACATCAGGCTGCGCCAGTTCCAGGAGCAGACGGGCACTGACATCGAGACGGCGCTCGAGAAGTACTCCAAGGGCAAGAAGATCCAGGGGCTGGTGCTCGACCTGCGCAACAACCCGGGCGGGCTCCTGACGTCGTCCGTCGAGGTGAGCGAGAAGTTCCTCGAGCCCGGCAAGCTGATCGTCTACACCGAGGGGCGCGTGCGGAACCAGAACATGCGCTTCCAGGCGAGCGGCAAGCGCGTCTACTCGGACTTCCCCATCGTCATCCTCGTCAACCAGGGCAGCGCCTCGGCCTCCGAGATCGTGGCGGGGGCGCTCCAGGACTGGGGGCGCGCGGTGGTGCTGGGGACGCAGAGCTTCGGCAAGGGCTCCGTGCAGACGATCATCCCGCTTTCCGACGGCTCGGGGCTCAGGCTCACGACCGCGAAGTACTACACGCCCAAGGGCCGCTCCATCCACGGCAAGGGCATCACGCCGGACATCATCGTCGAGGCGCCCAAGCCCGCCGCGGGCCAGACGCCCGAGGTGCAGCCGCAGCAGCCGCCGCTCGACGAGCAGGCGCGTCTCATGGACCAGCTCAAGCGCGACCCGCAGCTGCAGCGCGCGCTCGACCTGCTCAAGGGGATGAAGATCCTGGACAAGACGACCCGTCCGGCGGGCGCGCCGGCGCAGACCTCGGCGCGCTGATCTGGCGGCATGCCGGCGCGAGTCTGGACGGCTCTCGCCGGTCTCATCGCGGTCCTGCTGGTCGCGGTGGTGGGGCTCGACCAGTGGCAGTCCCGGCGCGGCGCGGCGAGCCTGTTCGGCCTGCCGTGGTGGTCGTCGCCGGCTCCCGCAACGCCCTCCCGGGCTCCGGCAGCCCCAAGGCCGCGGGACCCGCTGCCGGCGCCCCCGGCGCCGCCGGTCCCGGTCAGCGCGCCACGCGTGGCCGTCATCGTCGATGATCTGGGCGCACGGCGGGACGTCTTCGATCCGCTCCGCGACATACGGCGGCCGCTGACCGTGGCCATCCTGCCGGGCCTGCCGCTGTCGGGGTGGACGGCGCGCGAAGCCGCGCAGGCGGGGATGGAGGTCATCCTCGACCTTCCCATGGAGCCGTACCGCTTCCCCGAAGTGGATCCGGGCCCGGGCGCGCTGCTGATGGCGATGGGCCCGCAGGAGCTGCAGGCGCAGGTCGGCGCGCATCTGGCGAGCGTGCCGGGCGCCGTGGGCGTGACCAACCACATGGGCTCGCGGATGACCGAGGATAGGACACGCATGCGCACGGTGCTGGAGGTGCTGGCGGGGCGGCGCCTCTTCCTGGTGGACGGGCTCGCCAGCAACCTCTCCGTTGCCTACGACGAGGCCAAGGCGCTGGGGCTGCGCGCCGGGCGGCGGCAGATCGTGGTCGACCACGCGGCCGGAGAGGCCGGCGACCGCGTGAGGTGGGACGAGGTCGCCTGGTGGGCGGAGCACCGCGGCGAGGTGATCATCATCGCGCACGGGCATCCGCTGACGGCGCGGCTCCTGCGCGAGTACGTCCCGCGCTGGGAGGCCCGCGGCATCCGTCTCGTCCCCGTCTCCCAGCTGGCCAAGTAGTTGACTTTCGAGCTGAGACGATGCCCGCTGTTCGAGCTGAGAGGCGGCCGTGGCCGCCGCGAGGCGAGAGCTGGGTCAATCCCGCAGGCGTGGCGGTTCGAGCCGAAGGGCGAAGCCGTGAGGCGAGGGCTGAGTAAATCATGATTGTGCTGGGCATCGAGACCTCCTGCGACGAGACCGCCGCCGCCGTGCTCGACAGCGGACGCAAGGTGCTCTCGAGCGTCGTCCTTTCCCAGGACGAGGTCCACGCCCCCTACGGCGGCGTGGTGCCCGAGCTCGCCTCGCGCCGCCACCTCGAGGTGGTCGTTCCCGTCATCCGCCGCGCGCTGGCCGAGGCCGGCCTGGGGCTGCGCGATCTGGACGGCGTCGCCGTGACCCAGGGGCCCGGGCTCGTCGGCTCGCTCCTTGTCGGCTGCTCGGCGGCCAAGGCGCTGGCGTGGGTGCACGGCACGCCGCTCGTCGGCGTCAACCACCTCGAGGGGCACATCTACGCCGCCTTCCTCGAGGACCGCGCCCCCGACTACCCGTTTCTCGCCCTCGTCGTCTCGGGCGGTCACACGGCGCTGTACGTCGCGGAGGCGCCGCGGCGCTACGCCCGGGTCGGGCAGACGCGTGACGACGCCGCGGGCGAGGCCTTCGACAAGGTCGCCAAGCTCCTGGGCCTGGGCTATCCGGGAGGCCCCGCCATCGAGCGCGCGGCCCGCGGCGGGGACGCCGCCGCCATCCGCTTTCCCACGGCCAACATGACCGACGGCGCCCTGGACTTCTCCTTCAGCGGGATCAAGACGGCGGTGTCCCTGCACGTTCGCCGCGCCGGAAGCCTGTCGCCAAATCAGGTGGCGGACGTCGCCGCGTCCTTCCAGGCGACCGTGGTCAAGATGCTCGTCCGACAGACGCTCCACGCCGGGCAGCGGCTCGGCACCCGGCGCGTGGTCCTGACGGGCGGCGTCGCCGCCAACACGGAGCTGCGAGGAGCGCTCGAGGGTGGGTGCGTCGATCGCGGCTGGGAGCTCCTGGTTCCCTCCCGACGGCTCTGCACCGACAATGCGGCGATGATCGCCGCCGCGGGCAACGACCGGCTCGAGGCGGGCGAGCGCGCGCCGCTGACCATGAACGCCGTCCCCGACATGGCGTTGGCCTGATGGCCTCCCTGGACTACGAGGCGCTGGTGAGGGGGCTGCCGGACGCGCTCGTCGGCGTGGACGCCGATCTCCGGATCATCCTGTGGAACCCGGCGGCGGAGGATCTCCTCGGCCGTTCCGCGCGGCGCGTGACCGGCCGCGCCCTCAAGGAGGTCTTCCCGCCCGAAACCTCCCTCGTGCGCCATCTGACAGACACGCTCGTCACCGGCGAGAGCCGTTCCGAGTCCTCCGCCGTGATCGAGGGTCCCGACGGCCGCCCCGTGCACGTGAGCCTGGTGACGGCGCCGCTGGCCGGCCGGAGCGGGGCGGTCACCTCCGCCGTCGCTGTCGTGCGCGACATCTCGCGCGTCCGCCAGCTCGAGTCCGAGGTGCGCCGCGGCGAGACCCTGGCCGCGGCGGGGCAGATGGCCGTCGGGCTCGCCCACGAGATCCGCAACCCGCTCTCGGCCATCCGCGGCGCCGTGCAGCTCATGCAGCGCGAGCTCGGGGACGAGGCGCGCTGGGGCGAGTACACGGCGGTGCTTCTCAAGGAGGTGACCCGGGTCAACAGCATCATCGAGATGTTGCTGGACCTCGGGCGCCCGGTCACGCTCCGCGCCGTGCCGCTCAATGTCCACCAGCTCCTCGAGCGCGTAGCCCTGCTGCTCGAGGAGGAGGCGACCTCGCTCGGCATCCAGTTCGTCCGGCGCTACGACCCCAGCCTGCCGCCCATCCTGGCCGACGAAGACCGCATCGTGCAGGTCTTCCACAACCTCGTGCGAAATGCCATCGAGGCCATGCCCGGTGGGGGACGTCTCACGCTCGTCACGCGCCTGTCCATGAACCCGCTCTTCGCCAAGGTGGACCTGGGTCAGGGCCAGAAGAGCCTCGCCGAGATCCAGATCGCCGACGAGGGGCAGGGCATACCCGAGGCCACCCGCGACAAGCTCTTCACGCCGTTCTTCACCACCAAGGACCGGGGCATGGGCCTGGGTCTGGCCCTTTGCCACCGCATCGTCGAAGAGCACAAGGGCGCCATACAGGTCACGAGCGAACCGGGGCGCGGCACGGCCGTCTCCTGCTTCCTGCCCATCGCGCGATAGCAGGGCGAGCCGCAGGACGTCGCGGGGCTGGGGCCCCGCCGTCCGAGGCGAGCGAAATCCAGGACCGAGCTGCAGGACGTCGCGGGGCTGGGGCCCCGCCGTCCGAGGCGAGCGAAATCCAGGAGAACGCACGGTACTATGGCAACCATGGCCGAAGGGCGCATCCTCATCGCCGACGACGAAGACGGGCTCCGCTGGGTGCTCGAGAAGGGCTTCCGCGGGGCCGGCTACCAGGTCACCGCGGTCAAGGACGGCACCGCCGCCCTCCGGGAGGCCGAGGCGCAGCCCTTCGACCTGATCCTGCTGGACATCCGCATGCCGGGCATGGACGGCCTGACCCTCCTCGGCCACGTGCGCGGCAAGCGCCCCGATGCCCAGGTCGTGATCATGACCGCCCACGGCACCGTCGAGACGGCCATACAGGCCATGCAGAAGGGCGCCTACGACTACCTCGCCAAGCCCTTCGACATCGACGAGGCCCTGCTCCTGGCCGAGCGTGCCCTGCTGGCCCGGCGCCTGTCGCTTGAGGTGACGTCCCTCAAGACCGGGCTCAGGGAGGTCTGGGAGTTCGGGGCGCTCGTCGGCCGGCACCCGACCATGCAGGAGGTCTACAAGACGATCGGCCGCGTCGCGGCGACCGATGTCTCCGTGCTCCTCCGCGGCGAGTCGGGAACGGGGAAGGAGGTCGTGGCGCGGGCGCTGCACCACTACAGCCGGCGGGCCGGCCGGCCTTTCGTCGGCATCTCGGCCGCGGCCATTCCGGCGACCTTGCTCGAGTCCGAGCTCTTCGGCCACGAGAAGGGCGCGTTCACCGACGCCAAGGAGCGGCGGCTCGGCAAGCTCGAGCTGGCGCACGGCGGCACGGTCTTCTTCGACGAGATCGGCGACATGCCGCCGGAGCTGCAGGTGAAACTCTTGCGGGCGCTTCAGGAGCGGACCTTCGAGCGCGTCGGCGGCCACGAGCTGATCCGCATGGACGTGCGCGTGCTCGCGGCCACTCACCGTGATCTCGAAGCGATGATGAAGTCGGGGAAGTTCCGCGAGGACCTCTTCTACCGGCTCAACGTCGTGAGCCTCTCGCTGCCCGCGCTGCGCGAGCGCCGGGGTGACATCCCGCTCCTGGTCGAGCACTTCCTCTCCAAGTATTCCGAGACGCTCGGCGAGCGCGTGGTCGTGCCCGAGGCAATGGACCGGCTCGCCGGCTACGAATGGCCGGGCAATGTCCGCGAGCTCGAGAACGTGATCCAGCGCGCCATGGTGATGGCCTCGGGCGGCGTCATTCTGCCCGAGCACCTGCCGATCGGCCCCGTCTCCGCCGCTGCCGGCGTGGCCGCCGACGCCTCGCTGGAGCAGATCATCGAGAGGAAGATGGCCGACTGCGTGCGAGGCCTGCGGGGCCACGCCTCGGCGAACCTGCACAGCCTCATGGTCGGCCTCGTTGAAAAGCCCCTTCTGCGCGCGGTCATGCGCGAGACCAAGGGCAACCAGGTCCGAGCCGCCCAGCTGCTCGGCATCAACCGCAACACGCTCAGGAAGAAACTCAAGGAGCACGGCATCGACCCCGACGCGGCGTAACCGGGCTGCTGAAAAGAGCCCATCTACTTCGTTGGCGCCCTCGGCAGCAGGCTCAACGTGGCCGGGCCACGCCTCGCCTGCTGCCTTCGGGCGCCGCCTCGTATCTGGACCCTTTTGAGCAGCCCTATCCGGGCAGGCCAAACTGGAGATCGAATGCGTTTGAGCTCTTCGCTTCGTCTCGCCGTTGCCGTCACCCTTGTTCTGGTGTTCGCCGCGGTCTCGAATCCGGGGGTTGGTCGGGCGGCGGAGGGCACGATGACCTGGGGCGTCCACGTCTCGCTCACGCCCGCCTTCTTCGATCCGGCGGACGCCACCGGGACGGCGCTGCCGCTCATGGTGTACTACGCGGTCCACGACGCGCTCGTGCGGCCGCTGCCCGGCACGCGGATGGGCGCGGCGCTCGCGCAGTCGTGGTCACGGAGCGCGGACGGGCTCAGCTACGAGTTCGTGCTGCGGAAGGGCGCCAAGTTTCAGAACGGTGATCCCGTGACCGCAGAGGACGTCAAGTTCTCCTTCGAGCGCTACCGCGGCGCCAGCGCCGGCCTGCTCAAGGCGAAGGTGGCGGCCGTGGAGATCGCCGACCCGCTTCGCGTGCGCTTCCGCCTCAAGCAGCCCTGGCCCGACTTCATGACCTTCTACGGGACGCCCGCCACGGGCGCGGCGTGGATAGTGCCGAAGAAGTACGTCGAGCGAGTGGGCGACGAGGGCTTCAAGCGGGCCCCGGTGGGCGCGGGCCCGTACCGGCTCGTCTCGTTCAAGCCGGGCATCGAGCTCGTGCTCGAGGCCTTCAACGGCTACTGGCGCAAGGCGCCGGCCATCAAGACCCTCGTGTTCAAGGTCATCCCGGACGATGCGACCCGGCTGGCGGCCCTCAAGACGGGAGAGGTGGACGTCGCCTACGGGTTCTCGGGCGCGCTCGCGGAAGAGGTCCGGCGCACGCCCGGTCTCGCGCTCAAGGCGGCGAAGATCCCTGTGACGAACTGGCTCGTCTTCGCCGACCAGACGGATCCCAAGTCGCCGTGGCACGACAGGCGGGTGCGGCTGGCGGCAAACCTCGCCATCAACCGCGTGGCCATCAACACCGCGGGCTATCTCGGCCTCGGCACGATCTCGGCGAGCTTCATCCCGCACAGCCTCGAGTACTTCTGGCAGCCCCCGCTCTATCCCTACGACCCGAAGCGCGCACGCGCGCTGCTCGCCGAGGCCGGCTATCCCAACGGCTTCGACGCGGGCGATCTCAGCAGCGAGCCCTTCGCCGGCACCGGCATCGGCGAGCCCGTGGTCAACGATCTCACCGCGGCCGGCATTCGCGTGCGCCTGCGCCTGCTCGAGCGCGCGGCCTTCCTCAAGCAGTTCGGTGACAAGACGCTCAAGAACATCATCCTCGCGGGCAGCGGCGCGCCCGGCAACGCCGCGACGCGGCTCGAGCAGTACGCCGTCACGGGCGGGCTCTACGCCTACGGCAGCTACCCCGAGGTGGACGGCCTCTTCAACGCGCAGGCCAACGAGGGCAACCCCCGCGCGCGCCGCCAGATCCTCCAGAAGATGCAGCAGATCATCCACGAGCGCGTCATGTTCGGGCCCGTGATCGAGTACGCGTATCTGGTCTCGATCGGTCCGCGGGTCGCCGTCGACGGCGTCAACGCCCTGCCCGACGACCCGTACACGGCGCCCTACGAGGACCTGAGGCTGAAACCCTGATGACGACGAAGCGCGAGCGGGTCCTCGCGGCGCTCCGCGGCGAGCCCGTCGACCGCGTCCCCATCGCCTTCTGGCTGCACAACTTTGCCGCGGAGAACACGGCCGAGGGCCTGGCCGGGGAGACGCTGCGCCTCGCCAAGACCTTCGACTGGGACTACCTCAAGCCGCAGTCGCGGGCGCAGTGCTTCGCCGAGATGTGGGGACTCCAGTACCGGGCCTCGCGCGAGCGCTCGGTGCCCTTCACGGTGACTCACGCGCCCGTCGGCAACGCGGCCGGTCTCGCCTCGCTCGAGCCCGCCGATCCCCTCGCGGGCGCCTTCGGCGAGCAGCTGGCCGCGCTCAGGCTGATACGCGCGGCAGTCGGCCCGGATACGCCGATCATCTGGACCGTGTTCTCGCCGCTCATGGTCATGCCGTTCCTCATGACGGGCGGCCGCGAGCAGACGCTCTCGCTGCTGCGTGCCGCTCCCACGGCCCTCGAGCACGCCCTCGACGCCGTCGCCGTGACGCTTCGTGCCTTTGCTGACGCCTGCCTCGACGCGGGAGCCGACGGGCTCTTTTACGCGACGAACCTCGCCACTCGCTCCCTCATGACCGCCGCCGAGTGCCGGCGCTTCCAGCGCCCGTACGACCTGCGGGTTCTCACTGCCGTCGAGCGCGCGCCCTTCAACCTGCTCCACGTCTGCGGCGAGGGCGCGCTTTTCGACGAGTTCCTTGACTATCCGGTGACGGCATTCTCCTGGGCGACGGTGCCCGGAAACCCGACGCTGGCCGAAGGCCAGCTCAAGACGGGGCGGGCGGTCGTCGGTGGATTTCCCGGCAAGCCGGACATCGCGGGGTTCACAGGTCCTGCGCTGGCGGGCCGCGCGAGGAGCGCGATCGCCGAGACAGGCGGCCGCCGGCTCCTGCTGGGACCGGACTGCTCGATCAACCCCGACACGCCCGAGCCGCTCCTCCACGCGGCCGGGGCTGCTGCGCGCGAGCCACGGCCAGCCTGAGCGTCTTCGTAGCGCTCGCAGCCTTGGCCCTCGCCGCGGGAGCGGCGGGCGCCGAGGAGCCTTCCGCCCTGCCTACCGCGCTCACGGAGGCGATCAAGCGCCTCCACCCGGCCGCCGGCGTGGTGAGCGCCGACGAGATCCTGGAGGAGCGCTGCGGGGCGGGACAGCGGCGCGAGCAGCTCTTCCGCGCGGACTTCAACGGTGACGGCCGGCAGGACTACGCGGCGCTCCTCCGGCTCGGCGAGCCCGCAGGAAAGCCGGGAGAGGCCTTGAGGACGGCGCCGCTCTGGGGAGTCGTCTTCCTCGCGAACCGGGACGGGCGCTATCGCCCCTTCATCCTGTTCAAGGATGGCGACGCGATGTTCCCCTCGCGGCGGGTGCTTTGGGTCCAGGCTCCGGGACCCGTGCGCCACGGCGCGCACCCCGAGCGCGTTCTCACGCTGAAGCACCCGGCGCTGGGCTCCATGCTGTGCGAGAGCACAGCCAAGGTCTTCTACTGGGTGAGCCTGCGGCAGACCTTCAGGGAGTACCTCACGAAGGACTGATCCCCCTCACCCTGCCCTCTCCCCCTCGGCGGGGGAGAGGGAAGAGTGGGGTCAGGGTTTCGGGACGTAGAGGCGGCTGCCGACCTTCTTGAACTCTTCCGCCTTCTCCCGCAGGCCCTGGGCGATGGCGGCGCTGTCGTCCGCGAGCCCCTGGGTCTTGGCGTATTCACGAACCTCCTGCGTGATCTTCATCGAGCAGAAGTGCGGCCCGCACATGGAGCAGAAGTGCGCCACCTTGGCGCCCTCGGCGGGCAGGGTCTCGTCGTGGAAGGAGCGCGCGGTCTCGGGATCGAGCGAGAGGTCGAACTGGTCCGCCCAGCGGAACTCGAAGCGCGCGCGCGACAGCGCATCGTCCCAGTCGCGCGCGCCGGGGTGGCCCTTGGCGAGGTCCGCGGCGTGGGCGGCGATCTTGTAGGCGATGACGCCGTCCTTGACGTCCTGCTTGTCGGGCAGTCCCAGGTGCTCCTTGGGCGTGACGTAGCAGAGCATGGCCGTGCCGTACCAGCCGATCATCGCAGCGCCGATGGCGGAGGTGATGTGATCGTAGCCGGGCGCGATATCCGTCGTGAGCGGCCCCAGAGTGTAGAACGGCGCCTCGTGGCACTTCTCGAGCTGCCGGTCCATGTTCTCCTTGATCAAGTGCATGGGCACGTGCCCGGGCCCCTCGATCATGACCTGGCAATCGTGCTCCCACGCGATCTTCGTCAGCTCACCCAGTGTGTCCAGCTCGGCGAACTGCGCCTCGTCGTTCGCGTCGGCCTGGCAACCGGGCCTGAGCCCGTCGCCCAGCGAGAAGGAGACGTCATAGGCCGCCATCAGCTCGCACATCTCCCTGAAGTGCGTGTAGAGGAAGCTCTCCTGATGGTGCGAGAGGCACCACTTGGCCATGATGGAGCCGCCGCGCGAGACGATGCCGGTCACGCGCTTCGCCGTCAGCGGGACGTAGCGGAGCAGGACACCCGCGTGGATCGTGAAGTAGTCCACGCCCTGCTCGGCCTGCTCGATCAAGGTGTCCCGGAAAATCTCCCAGGTCAGCTCCTCCGCTTTGCCGCCGACCTTCTCGAGGGCCTGGTAGATCGGCACGGTGCCGAGCGGCACCGGAGAGTTGCGGATGATCCACTCGCGGGTCTCGTGGATGTTCTTGCCCGTCGAGAGGTCCATGATGGTGTCGCCGCCCCACTTGGTCGCCCACGTCATCTTCTCCACTTCCTCCTCGATCGAGGAGGAGACGGCGGAGTTGCCGATGTTGGCGTTGATCTTCACCAGGAAGTTCCGGCCGATGATCATCGGCTCGGCTTCGGGGTGATTCACGTTGGCGGGGATGATGGCCCGCCCGCGCGCGACCTCGGAACGGACAAGCTCGGGCAAGCAGTTTTCGCGCAGCGCCACGAACTCCATCTCGGGCGTGATCACGCCCTTGCGCGCGTAGTGCATCTGGGTCACCACGCGCCCGGGCTTGGCTCGAAGGCCCCAGCGCCCGCCCGCCCCGGGCTCGACGTCGTCGCGCTCGAGGATCCAGTGGCGCCGGAGCGGCGGCAGTCCCTGCTTGAGGTCCACCGCGTGGTCGGGGTCGGTGTAGGGGCCGCTGGTGTCGTAGAGGCGGAGGGTCTCGCCGTTGGTCAGGGTGAGCGCGCGAACCGGCACGCGGATCGAGGGATTGGAGCCCGAGATGTAGGTCTTCATCTGGCCTCCCTTCGCTGGCATTACCCAGGTCAGGTTGTTAGCGGTCGGCAGCAGGTTCGCTGCCCTCTCAGCCCGGGGAACCGAGCTCCCGCGTGAGTACAGTGTGGGCATGTTACGGCCAAAGGGGAGGGCGGTCAAGCCGCCGTAGCCTCAGCGCGTCGTAGGCCGGATCCGGACGAGGACGCTGGTCTTGGCCAGGAGACCTTTGCGGATGTAGCGGCCCATCCAGAGCGGCACGAGGATCCAGTACTTGCGCCGATACGCCACCAGAATCGCCCCTTCCAGGTCGGGCCTATCGTCCACCCACTCGGCGTGCCCCTCGAAGGCGGGGCCGTCCTTCCTGCCGACGTTGACCATGACGCGCCCGCTGTTCCTGATGCGCTTCGCCTTGAGGCTCGCGCGCTGAGTCGTGAAGTACAGCGCGCCTTCGTGGAGCCAGCACCAGGTCGGCACGGTGCCGGGCTTGCCGGCCCGGCTGTAAGTCGTCAGGTAAATGTAGCGCGCGCCCTCGAGGCCGACCCTGAGCTCGGCTGTGAAGTGGCCGGTCATGATGTCGTGTCCAGTGGCGCTTGCGTCGGCACGGCGTCCATCCTACCATTGCGCAAATGAAGACCTGCTGGTTCCACCTGATGCCGTACCGGTTCCTGCCGGAGAACTTCGAGAACGACTACCGCTCGGTGTGGGTGGACGTGCCGCAGTCGCTCTACGACGGGCGCAAGGTCCACGGTCTCTACAACGAGTACCTGGACGAGCTCGAGCACGCCGAGCGCTTGGGCTTCGACGGCCTCTGCGTCAACGAGCACCACCAGAACGCCTACGGGCTCATGCCCTCGCCCAACCTGATGGCCGCCGCGTTGACCCGCCGGACATCCAAGGCGGCGCTCGTGGTGCTGGGCAACAGCTTGGCACTCTACAACCCGCCCGTGCGAGTGGCCGAGGAGTTCGCCATGCTCGACACGATCTCCGGCGGGCGGCTCGTGGCGGGCTTTCCCGTCGGGACTTCCATGGACACGAACTTCGGCTACGGCGTCAACCCGGCGACGCTCCGCGACCGCTACTACGAGGCGCACGACCTCGTCATGCAGGCGTGGACGCGGCCTGAGACCTTCGCGTTCAACGGGAAATACACGCAGCTCCGCTACGTCAACATCTGGCCGCGACCGCTCCAGCTGCCGCACCCGCCGGTGTGGATCCCGGGCGGCGGAAGCGTGGAAACCTGGGAGTGGACGGCGCGGCTCAACTACGTCTACTGCTACCTCTCCTACTACGGCTACAAGCGCGGCAAGACGACCATGGACGGCTTCTGGCAGGCCCTCGAGCGGCTGGGCGTGGACGACAACCCCTACCGCGCCGGGTTCCTGCAGCTCGTCTGCGTGTCCGAGACCGACGCGGCCGCCGAGCGCGAGTACTTCGAGCACGTCCACTACTTCTACCAGCGGTGCCTGCACGTGTGGGAAGGCTTCGCCGAGGCGCCCGGCTACCGGACGCTCAAGACGCTGCAGGCGGGCGTCCGGTCGCAGGTCGGCGACCAGGCGCGGAAGATCCGGCAGTCGCTCGACTGGAAGAAGTATGTCAACGAGGGCTATATCATCGCGGGCAGCCCGGCGACCGTGCGCGAGCAGCTCGCGGACTGCGTCCAGAAGCTCCGCGTCGGCCACCTCATGGTGCTGCTGCAGATCGGCAGCATGCCCAAGGAGCTCGTGTTCAAGAACACCGAGCTCTTCGGCAAGGAAGTCCTGCCGTACATGCGCGATACCTGGAAGGGCTACGAGGACCACTGGTGGCCTTCGGGGGCCGGCAACGGAGACGCCGCATGACGCCGCGCGAGCAGGTCGTCCAGATCCGCGGCGGCGCGGTCCGCTTTCGCGTCCTCACGGCCGGCAGCGGGCCCGACCTCGTCTGGTTCCACTCCTTCCACGACCGGAGCGCGTGGCCGCCGTTCCTCGACAGGCTGGCGCAGCGCTTCACCGTCCACGCGCCCTTTCACCCCGGCGTCCAGGGTTCGGAGGGCGTCGAGTCCGTGGACGACGTGGTGGACCTGGCGCTCGCCTACGACGAGCTCATGGGCGCCCTCGGCATCGCCTCGGCGTATCTCGCCGGCCATTTCTTCGGCGGGATGGCCGCGGCCGAGCTCGCCTCGATCTGCCACGGACGCGCGAAGAAGGTCGTGCTCATCTCGCCGCTCGGGCTCTGGCTCGACGCCAAGCCGGTCGCCGACGTCGTGATCCTGCCCGCGGCCGAGCTGCGCGCCGTCCTGTGGACGGATCCCGAGTCGCCTGCAGCGCGGGAGTGGGCGACGCTGCCCCAGACGGAAGAGGAGAACGTGGCGGCGCAGATCGAGCAGATCCAGCGGCTCTCGGCCATGGGCAAGTTCGTCTGGCCCATCCCCGACAAGGGGCTCAAGAAACGGCTGCATCGCCTGTCGGCGCCGACGCTCATCCTGTGGGGCGAGGCCGACCGCGCCAACCCGCCCGCGTACGCGGAGGAGTTCGCGCGGCTCATTCGCGCCGCCGCGGTCCGTAGGATTCCGGGCGGTCACATGCTCCACCTCGAGTCCCCTGACGCGGTGGCGGACGCCGCCGCGCACTTCCTCTCGTCTTAGACCGGAATATGCGTGGACACATACGCCACCCTCACCCCGACCCTCTCCCTCTCCGAGGGAGAGGGAGCTGTTTCGATTCCCTCGCCCCCGGAGGGGGAGAGGGCAGGGTGAGGGGGTGCATCGGACGCGGAACACTCGTTCGTGAATAGCGGTCGTATGCCGCTCCGCGGCCGGAGATCGGAAAGTAACATTGTGCGAGGACGGGGGATCGGTTAGGGTGCCCGCGGATGTGTCGGGTCGAGAAGGCCGACCGTTCAATGGTGCGCCGTGCCCGTCGAATAGCGTGG